>JBFIJJ010000041.1:0-15732 GCA_041600795.1 Methylophagaceae bacterium
CTAAATAACCGACACTAGCGAGATCACCATCAAACGCAGAAATGGCAGTCATATTATCGGCATCCGTAAATACAGCCAGTTGTTCAGGTAGTTCTTGATCAGCTCTTATACTCAATCCAAGCGCATGTCGTAATGGCATAGCCGCACTCTCAACAACTGTTATTAAACCCAGAGGACTCGAATAGTGATCAACTATTTTTGTGGCGGGAATAGTCAGTAACTGATTCTGACTTTTATATTGAGAGATAAGCAAACTATCTGGGCTTGGCAATAATAGCGTAGAACCAACCGCTGCTATCAGAATCAAACTATTCCATTTTAATTTGTGGTTCAACAGGTCGATAACAACAATCACTGCCGCCAACACCGCCATCCACGACAATCCTATTAAGATATTTTCTGGAAAGAATAGAAATAACAATAGGATCACAACCATACTTCCCAGGCCGGCCCCCAATAAGTCAGCAGCATAGAGTGATGACTGATGATCTTTATAGTGATAAAACGACAGACCAATGACATTGGCAGCAAAAAAGAATGGCAGGGTCAGAATGAGGTAAACACAGAACAAATACAACAACTGTATTGGGCTTAATACCAACTCTAATGGATTAAATGGTACGTGTTGGGCTAATAGAAAACAGACAGGCATTAACAGACTGAATAGTACTAAGTTAATCAAGATAGCATGTGAAAAGTAGCGTTGTAATCGCAGCCGGTTTAGCGCAATAAAAACGCCACTTATGCCATATCCCAACAATGCCAGACTAATGATCATATAGGCAAAATGATGCCACTGAACAATAGAAAACAGGCGCATCAACAACACTTCATAAGCTAAAGCAGTTGTAGAAACAATTGCAATTGCAGTTAGAAAAGGTTTAGTCGGCGCGTTAGCCATGATCAGTGTTGCCCCAGCAAAGGCACAAACTTCACCGGTACAATTTGACGAGTTGTGATGTTCTCTTCAGTGTTTTTATTGACTAAAACGAGGTGTTGTAGCATAAACCGCCCCCCCACTGGAATGATCATGCGACCACCGACTTTTAATTGTTTTATCAGTGCCGGAGGTATATGACTTGATGTCGCCGTAACAATAATCGCATCAAAAGGCTGCTCATCTTGCCAGCCATAATAGCCATCACCCTGACGAATATGAACGCGTGTATAACCCAACCGGTCAAGATCGACTCGTGCCTGCTTTGCTAAGCCTTCAACAATTTCAATACTGTAAACATCGTCAACCAACTCAGCTAAAACGGCTGCTTGATAGCCAGAACCTGTACCTATTTCCAATACACGATCGGTCTGTTTTAACTGTAACAAGTCAGTCATCATTGCAACGACGCTTGGCTGAGAAATAGTCTGGCCATATCCTATAGGTAGGGCTCTGTTTTTATAGGCTTGGTGTCTATATTTTATAGGAACAAACTCATGTCTTGGCACTTTGGCTATGGCGGCTAGTATCGGAGCATCAAGCTGATCTTTACCAAGATAATCTGCACTTTGTTGGATATCGCTTTTGATTTGTTCAATAAGTTGTAAACGTTGTTGTTCGAAGTCATCAGCAGCAAGGACGATGCTACTCAAACACAACAAAACAGCATTTAATAACAGCAACCAATATAAGGAATAAAGTAATCTAGACAAAGTGCTATTCCTCTTCGTACAAAGTGAATCAGAACTTACTTTTAATATTACTCCTGTAAATACTATTTTGCCTTGTCATGGATCATTTTAAGCACGCTCGAAGTCAAAACTGAGCACCGAATTAATATACCGATGATTGATGGCTAGCATTATTAATCGGTCAATGCCCAAGGCAACACCTGAACACTCAGGTAAACCATATTGCATGGCAGCCAATAGATTTTCATCAATTGGAAGTTCTGGTTTGTTATCCATAGACCGATATTGATTATCTCGTTCGAATCGACAGCGTAATTCTTCTGAATCTAACAATTCATTGTAGCCATTAGCTATCTCAACGCCATTGATGTACAGCTCAAACCGAACGGCCACATCATATCCAGCATTATCTTGAGCCACTTTGGCTAATTGTGCTTGAGATGCCGGAAAATCATAGATAAATAATGGCATGTTCAAATCTGCCAATTTAGGCTCAATGACATGACTCATTAACAACTCCAACCAACCATCTCGGTCTAAATTCAAATCCGCTGGCAAGCCGCTAACACGTTCTCGTGCACAGTCAATAATGGCTTTATCGTTACAGCTAAACACATTTAATTTGAAAAAAAACTCAAATATGCCGCGATAACTTAATCGGATAACAGGTTCAAAACCAAAGACCTGTTGTAATAAGTCATTAACTTCATCCATTAACTGATTTAAGCTCAGCTCAGGACGATACCATTCCAACATGCTAAATTCTGGTGAATGCAATCTGCCTTGTTCACCATTTCTAAAGACATGAGCAATTTGATAAATAGAGCCTGATCCAGCCGCTAGCAGCCGTTTCATAGCAAACTCTGGTGAGGTATGTAGATAATAACGCTGTTTTGTTGTGCCAGATAGCGGTTGGTAGTCTGTTGTGAAACTACTCAAATACGGTGCTGTTGGCGCAGAAGATGACAGGATAGGCGTGTCGACTTCTATCACATTTCGATCTGCAAAAAAAAGACGGGCAGCAGCTATATACTGTGCCCGCTTTTTTAATGTCGCTATATCGGCAGAGGGTCGCCAATTATGTTCCATAGAATTGTAATTCTCTAGGATTAAATATCCTTAGCACGTTCTACATATTCACCACTACGGGTATCAATACGCAGAACATCACCGACATTCATAAATAAAGGTACACGCACAACTGCACCGGTTTCTAGTGTTGCTGGTTTACCACCAGTACCCGCTGTATCACCTTTTAGACCAGGATCAGTTTCTGTGACCGCTAGATTAACAAAGTTAGGTGGTGTCACTAATAATGGTGTGCCATTCCATAATGTAACAGTGTAAACGTACTGTTCTTTTAACCATTTTTTGCAATCAGCAATCGCATTTTCATCAGCCGCATGTTGCTCAAATGTCACTGGGTCCATGAAATACCAAAACTCACCGTCTGTATATGAATATTCTAAATCGATATCTGTTACATCCGCGCCTTCAACACTTTCATTTGATTTGAATGTACGTTCGTTAACACGACCTGTTTTTAAGTTACGATATTTAACGCGATTAAATGCTTGGCCTTTACCAGGTTTAACAAGCTCGTTTTCAAGAATGCTGCATGGGTCACCATCCAACATAAATTTAAGTCCGCCTTTAAATTCATTTGTACTAAAATTTGCCATAGCAACCTCTTTTGGGGGACGATCATCGTCTGTGAAAATTACAAAGTCCGATATGATACCGCAATCACACCAATTGGTGACAAAACAAGCTTGGCAAATTGAATTGGCAAATACGATCAAGGATCCAATAGAACTACTTGCTAAACTAGGATTATCAGGCGAATTAGAAGCTATTTCCCCTAATTTAATCGCGGGATTTCCCCTACGTGTACCGCAAAGTTATTTTGAAAAAATGCGCTACGGCGATAAGAATGATCCCTTATTGCGCCAAGTGTTCCCACTTATTGACGAATCTATCGAACAACAAGGATTTGTCCATGATCCTGTCGGTGATCATATTGCCATCACATCACCCGGTATCTTGCAAAAATATAATGGTCGCGCCTTATTGCTGACCACTGGTGCCTGCGCTATTCATTGTCGCTATTGTTTTCGGCGTCATTTTCCCTATGGTGACAGCAACCCACTCGCAAGCCAATGGCAAACAACAATAGCATCATTACATGCGGATACATCAGTTAACGAGATCATTTTCAGTGGAGGTGATCCTCTCTCGCTAACCGATGCCAAATTAGCACCACTGGTCGAACAACTCGATACCATTCCACATCTAAAACGATTACGCATTCATACACGTTTACCGATTGTGATCCCTAACCGAGTAGATGATGCTTTGCTGTCTTGGATAAACAAAACGCGTTTACAAGTTATTATCGTTATCCATGCCAACCATGCCAATGAAATTGGTGATGATGTTGCCACTGCCCTTGCCCAACTGCAGACAGTCGGTTGCCAGTTATTAAATCAAGCCGTATTACTTAAGGGTGTGAATGATAGCGTTGAATGTTTAGTTGAACTCAGTGAACGTTTAAGTGAGGTTAACGTCATGCCTTATTACTTACATCTGCTCGATCGTGTTGCAGGTGCCAGCCATTTTGATGTGTCAGAGCATAAAGGCACTGAACTTATTGCCCAAATTAGAGCTATTCTTCCTGGTTATCTTGTCCCTAGATTAGTTCGAGAACAGCAAGGTGAAGTCAGTAAAACGGTGATTGCTTGATACTTAAAAGTGAGCCCAAGCTATGGAGCCTGGGCCCAATTTATTTAACCGCGTTCTGCTAAAACAACATACTCTCTGACACCACTACCAGTATAGATTTGAGTAGGACGATAGATGCGGTTATTAGAAATCTGTTCACGCCAATGCGCTAACCAACCTGCTGAACGTGCGACAGCAAAAAGAGCTGTGAATTGGTCTGCTGGAATGCCCATTTCTGCATATAAAATACCAGAATAAAAATCGACATTTGGATAAACACCTTTGTGACCAAGCCGTTCTGCACAGATTTCTTCGACTTTCATTGCCGTTTCAAAGGTTTGATCAAGACTGCTACCACGATCTTCCATCAATTCAGCTACAAGTTTATGCAGGATAGTTGCTCGAGGATCTTTAACTTTATATTCACGATGGCCCATGCCCCAGATAACTTCTTTATTAGCTAATCGCTTATCAATCCATTTCTCAGCTTTTTGGGGGCTGCCAATCTCTTTTAACATATCAACAACGTATGAGTTCGCACCACCATGTAATGGACCCGATAAAGTACCAATCGCACCTGAAATCACACTGTAAGGAGTTGCTAAAGTTGAACCAGAAACTAATGCTGAAAAGGTTGAGGCGTTTAAGGTATGTTCTGCATGAAGAATCAAACAGACATCCATAATTTTTGCCATCAACGGATCAGGTTCTTTACCTGTGAACATATACAGTAAATTCTCGGCAACCGATAAATCTTCACGCGGTTCAATTGGGTCGTAGCCTTGGCGCATATGTTCCCACATTGCTACTAGCGGGGCCATTTGAGCAATAATATTTACGGTCATATTACGAACGTAATTTAAATCTTCACACACTTCGGCATTGGTTAGACATTCTGTACCAGGATAGAACATCCCTAAACTTGAAACAGCTGTCTGCAGCATATCCATTGGATGACCGGTTGCAGGAAAGTGTCGCATCATTTCACGAATATGATATTTAATTCGATAATGACTGCGTAATTTCTTGGTAAAACCTTCAAGCTCTTTTGCTAGCGGTAATTCACCATCCAATAACAATAAAGTTGTTTCTTCAAAACTGCTGTTTTCAGCTAGTGTTTCAATAGGGTAACCACGATATGACAATATGCCTTTTTCACCATCTATATACGAAATTGCTGACTTGGTCGCAGCAACGCCTTCTAATCCTGGTAAGAAATCACTCATTTAAAACCCCATTTTTTTCTTAAATATTAATAATCTTATGTCGACCTATCAAAAATAGGCCTATCAAATTCTTTAGTTGCAACGATTACTTTAAAACATCGCTCCAAATATTTTTGGCCCATGCATTAGCATAGGTACCTTCTAATTCACTCGCTTGGGCTGAGACGCCACCACCCGGCATTGGTAACATGGTTGCGTGTTCTTTGTTGTAACGATACACAGCGGCAACATGGCCGGCTTTATTATTGTCGATAAAACTATAACAGGTATTATTCAATAAAGGTTCTTGTTCGGGCTGTTGGTCATTTAATAATGCCACTATCGCGGCGGCACATACTTTCGCCTGTGCATTTGCCATATGACCCGATTTTGGTAATTTGGCGTGTATCGCATCGCCAATAACATGAATATTGTCACGTACCTTAGACTCATAAGTCAGAAAATCAACTTCACACCATCGTTTATCAATGTTTATTACACCTGCCAGTTCGGCTACTTTGCCAGCTTTTTGAGGCGGAATAACATTTAAAACATCGGCATCAAATGTATCAAACTCAGATTCAACTTGTAATGTTTTAAGGTCAACATTTTCTATGATACTACTAGGTAGATATTCAATTAAACCCGGGTAATACTGTTGCCATGATGATTTGAACAATGCTTTTTTGGAAGCGACATCACCATTTGCATCTAGAATCAGTAATTTAGCTGTGGGATTGTGGTGTTTTAAATAATAAGCAATTTGGCAGGCACGTTCATATGGCCCAGGAGGACAACGAAACGGTGTTGCGGGTACAGTCATAACTACCCGGCCACCTTGTTTCATCGTCATGATCTGTTGATGTAAATTTGCCGTTTGTGGCCCAGCTTTCCATGCATGAGGCACTTTAAGTTGTGCTTGTGCTGACGCCAACATCGGTAAATGATCATAGATAAAATCAACACCAGGCGCTATTACCAAACGGTCATAATCAACAACGACACCATCATGTAATTTTACTTTTTTGTTATCCGCGTCAATTGCGATGACTTCAGCTTGTACTGTTTCAACACCATATTTTGATGATAATTGATTGTAATCATATGTTAATTGCTGCAAGGTTCGGTTGCCACTTAACACTAAATTACTTTGTGGACAGGATACAAATTGAGCATTTCGTTCAATTAAAATTACATCAATATTACTTGACCACATTTTGATGTATTTAGAAGCCGTTGCACCAGCAAACCCACCACCAATAACAACAACACGTTGCCTTGCCTTGGAATGGTTGGCCAGCACTAATTGAGGCATAACCGCGATAGAACCTGCTGCAAGCGCTGATTTTATAAAGCTACGTCTTTTTAGTGCCATATCGCTTTCTCCTCAACTCTGCTCAGGTTATACCGTTTAATCACTTAATTACGAAACATGTTCGCCTTGTGCTTGTAAATCTGCATGATACGACGATCTGACCATTGGTCCACTGGCAACATGTTCAAAGCCCATTTGCTTAGCGACAATGGCTAATTCATCAAATTCAGCGGGTGTGACAAAACGCTCTACAGCAAGATGATGACGACTTGGTTGTAAGTATTGGCCTAAGGTTAACATGCGGCAACCATGATCACGTAAATCCTGCATCACCTGTTTGACTTCATCTATGGTTTCACCTAAGCCAAGCATCAAACCAGATTTAGTCGGTACATCAGGATGCAGTGCCTGAAAGTTTTTAATCAAATCCAGTGACCATTGATAATCAGAGCCAGGCCTTACTGCCTTATAAAGGCGAGGAATACTTTCAAGATTATGGTTAAAAATATCGGGTGGATTATTCGATAGCTCTTCTAATGCCACTTCCATCCGTCCACGAAAATCTGGCACTAAGATTTCAATACGTGTTTGTGGTGATTGTTTGCGAATTTCTGAAATGCATAAACCAAAATGGGTTGCACCACCATCACGTAAGTCATCACGATCCACTGATGTCACCACTACATGCTTTAAGTTCATCGCCGCAATGGTTTTAGCTAAATGAGCTGGCTCATTAACATCCAACGGGCCAGGTCGACCATGCGCCACATCACAGAAAGGACAACGTCGTGTACAAATATTACCCATGATCAAAAATGTCGCGGTGCCATGGGTAAAACATTCACCTAAATTAGGGCAAGCGGCTTCTTCGCAAACAGTATGTAAATTATGATCTCGTAATAATTTTTTAATACGACCGACTTCAGGATGACTCGGTGCTTTCATCCGGATCCATTCTGGCTTGCGCTTTGGATCAGTCGGTTCAATCTTAATTGGGATACGTGATACTTTTGATGCACCTTTAAGCGCAGTTACATCTCGTTTTATCTGTGTTGTTTCAGTCATGTTTACCCTTGTTTTGTATCTGTGTTTGTAAAGCAGATACAAACCGTTGTTTTACCTGTTCCATACTCAAGTCTACGCCTAACCCCGCTAAGTCAATGACATCCATATTGGCATAACCACATGGATTAATATAACTAAATGGTGTTAAGTCCATTGCCACATTGAAACTTACGCCATGATAACAACAGCCTCGTTTAACCCGTAAACCTAGTGATGCGATTTTTTTATCATCGACGTAAACGCCAGGCGCATCTTTACGTGCATAACCATCAATATTATTTTGCTTGAGTACATCAATGACGCTCTTTTCAAGACTCGTCACCATATCTCGTACGCCTATATGTAAACGACGTAAATCAAACAAGGTATAAGCAATGAGTTGTCCCGGACCATGATACGTCACTTGCCCCCCCCTATCAGTTTGAACGACAGGAACTCGATCTGGGTTGAGAATATGTTCCGCTTTACCGTTTAAACCTTGTGTTAAGACAGGATAATGTTCAAGTAACCACAATTCATCATCAGTGTTGTGATCACGCTGTTCAGTAAAAGACTGCATGGCTGACCATGTTGGTTGATATTCAACCAGACCTAACTCTTTGACGATCATTTTATCTATGATTACAGCACGTATTTCACGAGTTCATGACCACTTAGATCACGATAAATAGCATCTAATTGTGCTTTGCTTGTCGCTTTAATCGTCACTGTAACGGAAGTAAATTTACCACCTGAGCTTTGTTTGGTGCTAATAGCACCTTCATCAATATCTTCTATATGACGACGCACGATGGAAACCACAAGACTATCAAATTCATCACTGGATTCGCCCATGGCTTTAATCGCAAAGTCACAGGGAAACTCAAGTAATGTTTCTGTTTCTTGATCTGCCATTATAATTAGCCTTTTGACTTTTTATACTGTTGATAAAGACTATCGATCTGTTTCCATACAGGTCCAGGTTTGCCATCACCAACAGGTTTATTATCTAATTCAGTGATTGGTAATACTTCTTTGGTTGAACTACTCATCCAAATCTCATCGGCTTGCCTTAATTGCTGCTCAGTCACAGCTTGTTCCAATAGCGGAATACCATTCTCTAACGCAAGTTTTACGACAACATCACGTGTAATACCCGGTAATACCTTTTCATCTTTTGGTGAGGTATAGATAGTGCCATTTAACACTACATAAGCATTACTTGCCGCGCCTTCTGTTAAATAACCATCACGTATCAACAAGGCTTCTTGAGCACCTGCTTCTTGTGCTTGTTGTTTGAGCAAGCTGTTTGGCAATAACGTAATTGCTTTAATATTGCAATTCGCCCAACGAATATCGGCCAAGGTAATCGCTTTAATGCCGTTTTGTTTATATTTCTCTGGCACCATTTGTAATGGATTACTCATTGCAAATGCAGTAGGTTCAACCCCTGTTGGAAATATATGATCGCGTGGTGCCACACCACGTGTCACTTGCAAATAAAGTGATTGATCACCGCCACCATTTCGGCTGACCAATTCCTCTATCATTGTTTGCCACTGTTGAGATGTCATCGGATTTTTCATCCTGACGCCATCCAAACTATATTGCAATCGATTCAAGTGTGCTTCTAATTCAAAACAACGACCGGCATAAACAGGTATGACTTCATAGACACCATCACCTAGTAAGAAGCCTCGGTCAAATACTGAAACCTGTGCTTGATCTGCTGGCAGAAATTGACCGTTTAAATAAACATCTTTCACAGATTTAGCCCCAAATCAATAACAAAATACTATCGATAAGACGGCGCCACCAGCTACCTTGTTCGACTGTTTGTAACGCAATTAAAGGTTGTTGCGCTATCACTTCATCACCCAAACGGATTTCGACTTGACCTAATTGACTACCTGCTTCGATTGGTGCGATTAAGGGCTGCTGAATGTTTGTTGATGCAACTAAGTCTTTATATTGACCTCTAGGAACAGTAACCGCTAATGGCGTAGCCAAACCTAAATCAACTTGCTGTGCAGTACCTTTCCATACTTTTGAATCAACCACTTTAGTTTGAGCTTGGTACAAATCATGTGTTTCGAAAAAACGGAAACCATAGTTGAATAATTTTTGCGTTTCTTGGGCACGTGCATTTTCACTACGTGTACCTAAGACCACTGAAATTAAACGCATACCACTACGTTGCGCTGATGCTGCTAAACAATAGCCAGCTTCTTCGGTATGGCCTGTTTTTAGACCGTCAACAGTGGTATCACGCCATAACAGTTTATTGCGGTTATGTTGGGTAATCTCATTATAGGTAAATTCTTTTTCTGCATACCATTTGTAGTGGTCAGGAAAGTCACGAATAATCGCCTCTGATAAAATCGCAATGTCTTTTGCCGTTGTATAGTGTTCAGGATCAGGCAAGCCAGTTGCATTTTTGTAATTTGTATCAACCATACCCAATTTCTGAGCATATTGATTCATCATTTGAGCAAAGGTTTCTTCACTACCCGCAATGTGCTCGGCCAACGCAACAGCTGCATCATTGCCCGATTGAATAATCATGCCACGAAGCAACACCTCTACTGGTACCTTGGTATTTACTTCAATGAAACTACGAGAACCAACCATACGCCATGCTTTCTCACTGATCAGCACTTGATCATCCAAAGCAATATTACCGGCATCAAGCTCATGAGAAACGACATATGCCGTCATAAGTTTAGTGATACTCGCTGGCGGCAATCGTTCTGTTGAATTTGATTCAGCAAGAATTCGGCCACTGGCAAAATCTTGTAGGATGTATGATTTAGCCGCAACTGATGGGGCTGAAGGGTTAGGTGTTATAGCGGCTTGTGACACTGAAACAGCCAGCACACAACCTATCAAAACTAGCCTTTTTAATCTTTTTAACATTACAACTCTCAATAAATTTAATTATTCAACAACGATGTGCACATCATTATAGCCAAGATCGACCAAACGACTTGCTAAGGTGTCACCATATTCCACATTGGCTAAAGGACCTACACGCACTCTATACAAATTACCTTCAGGCTTAGTAAGTGGCACGATTAAAACCGCATCACCAATAGCCTGTTGTAACTGCTTTTTTATTTGTTCGGCTCGCGATGACGTACTAAAAGCACCTACTTGCAGATATAAGCCAACTAAAGCATCTGGTTCAGGATACTTAACCTCACTCACTATTGACGTAGGCGCTTGACCGGCACTAATAGCTCGTACCTCTACCATGCCTGTACCTTTTGCCAAAACACCCAGTTTTGATGCTGCACTATAGGATAAATCGATAATACGATTTTCATGAAAAGGACCACGGTCATTCACTCTAACGATAACTTTACGACCATTTTCCAGATTTGTGACTTCAACATAGCTTGGTAATGGTAAGGTTTTATGTGCTGCTGTCATCGCATACATATCGTATGGCTCGCCACTAGAGGTACGCTTGCCATGAAATTTAGTGCCATACCAAGAGGCAATACCACGCTCAACATAGCCATGACTATCACTCATGGTGTAATAACGTTTTCCCAGCACATCATAATGAGCTGGATTGCCATATTTACTGCGAGGTTCGTCTCGAGGTACAGCATTTGGAATACTCGCAACGTCAGGTGCGGATCTGGGCGCACTGTCTTGTTTTTCACCGACGCTACTACACGCTACTAATAGCGCATAACACGCTAATAAAGCTAGTCGATATGATCTAGTTATACTCATTTTGTTTGCTCATACTGTGTACGAATTAACTGTGCCAATTGGGTTACAACCATGGCATACATTCGACTATGGTTATAGCGAGTAATACTATAAAAATTTTGTCTGGCTAACCAATATTCTTCACCATCTTCTTGCGTTAACGCTATCAAGGACAACACATCATTACCTTCTGGCACTTCTGATAACGATATGCCAGCAGCAGCAAGTTGTTCCCGACTAATCGAAGGTTTCATGCCCAGTTCAATTAATTCTGTTGGTTCTTGTCCACTAAAATGAGTTCTGTGAACAATGGATTCATTCGCTACCCAACCATGTAATTTCAGATAATTAGCAATACTGCCAATAGCATCAATAGGGTTTTCCCAAATATCTCTATGCCCATCATGATCAAAATCAACAGCATAACTACGATAGCTACTTGGCATAAATTGACCCAAGCCCATGGCACCGGCGTAGGAACCTATTGGTGCCAATAAAGATTTATCTTCTTCTCTAGCTAATAACAAAAAATGTTCTAGTTCACTACGAAAAAATGCACTGCGAGGCGGATAACGAAATGCTAATGTTGATAAGGCATCCACCACACGATATTTTCCGACATTGCCGCCATAACGTGTTTCAACACCTAATATCGCTAAAATAATTTCAGCAGGCACACCATGCGTTTTCTCAGCGCGCGCTAGTGCTTGCTCGTGTTGTTTCCAAAATTCAACACCGCCCTGAATGCGCTGGTCAGTAATGAAGATTTTGCGGTATTCATACCATGGTTTGCTTTTTTCTGCTGGACGTGAAATCGCCGTTAATATTGATTGTTGAACTTCAACTCGTTCGAATAAATGCTGTAATTTATCCCGATCAAAACCATGTTTTTGATGCATCTCTTCAATAAACTCTTCCACGCCAGGCAGTTCCGTATCTGCATATAACGTAGAGCTTGCTAATACTAAAAAGCTGAAAAAAATCGTTAGTACTTTCACGGTGACATCATCCTTCGATGGGTATGAATAGACATCAGGATACCGAAGCCGGCTAATAAGGTCACCATTGATGTTCCACCATAACTAATTAATGGAAGCGGTACCCCTACGACAGGTAACAATCCGGTTACCATCCCAATATTAACAAAAACATAGACTAGAAAAGTTAACGAAATACTCCCAGCTAATAATCGCGCAAAACTTGTTTGTGCTTGGCTGGCAATATAAATGCCTCTTCCGGCCACTAATAAATAAAATAAAATAAGCAGTCCAACACCAACTAGACCCAATTCTTCAGCAATAACTGCAAAAATAAAATCTGTCGATCGCTCTGGTAAAAATGCCAGTTGAGACTGCGTTCCTTCCATCCAGCCTCGCCCAAAAATACCGCCAGATCCTATGGCAATCTTAGATTGAATAATGTGATATCCCGTACCCAATGGATCTGACTCAGGATTTAAAAACGTTAAAACTCGCTGACGTTGGTAATCATGCATGACATACCACAACACAGGTAATGCAGCGGCACAAAGACTTAGAAAGCTGATAATAATGCGCCAACTAATGCCTGATAAAAAGATAACAATTAAACCTGAACTTGCGATAAGTAACGCTGTTCCCAAGTCAGGTTGTTTGGCAATCAGTACCGAGGGCAATATTATCATGACTAGGGCCATAAACATTCTGAGAAATGTTGGGGGTAAGGGACGTTCTGCCAGATACGTCGCTACAAGTAACGGTACGGCTAATTTCATTAACTCCGAAGGTTGGAAGCGAAAAAAGCCCAAATCTAACCAACGCTGCGCGCCTTTACCTTCATGCCCAAACAGTAATACTGCAATCAATAACACTAGCCCAGTACCATAAAGCCAATATGAAGAATCCCGCATTCTATCTGGATGAATCTGAGCAATAGCTAGTAACGCAAATAACGCCATGGCCATACGGATAAGTTGTCTTACAATGAGATCTGGATTTTGATTTCCCGCACTATATAAAATCATTAGACTTGCTGACATTAAAGACAATATCAACAATAACAACACTGCGTCGATGTGAATACGTGATAGAAATTGTGTAAGGCTCATTTTGTGTTTTGCACTAGAATCGCTAATCAAACTAGTCATCACTCACAACTCCAAAATATTGCTTGATCAATTTGCGAGCAATTGGCGCAGCAGTTTTACTGCCACCGCCACCATGCTCAGCAACAACAACAACGACAAGTTGAGGATCGTCAGCAGGGGCGAAGGCAATAAATAACGCATGATCATGCAATTTATTTGCTAGTGTTGACGCATCATATTTTTCATCTTGTTTAATTCCGAAGACTTGAGCTGTTCCCGTTTTACCTGCAATTTTAAATGGCATGTCTTTACCAACAGATCGCGCTGTTCCCCGTTTGCCATGTATTACTTCCACCATCGAGTCTATAACCGCTTCCCAGTTGCGGCTATGCTCTATCGGCAAGGGTTCTGCTATGACTGTAGGCAATAACTCTAGATCGCTTTCAACGCTGCTTCGCGTCGCTCTGGCAACCCTTGGTGTAATGTTAATGCCTCGCATCGCCAATATTGCAGTAGCATGAGCCAATTGAATCGGTGTAGTTTGATTAAAGCCCTGACCAATTCCAGAAATCAATGTTTCTCCCGGATACCAAACTTGTTTACGATATTGCTGCTTCCACTCTTGTGATGGCGACAAGCCTTTGCTTTCACTAGGAATATCAATACCTGTTCGATTACCAAAATCAAATAAATCTAAAAAAGTATGAATACGATCGATGCCTAGGGTATGAGCCAGATCATAAAAATACACATCACAAGACTGCGAGATCGCATCTTTCAAATCAACATGACCATGACCATGTGATTTCCAACAACGATAACGATGATCTTGACCTGGCAAGGTATACCAACCTGGACAAAATGTTCTTGATTGTTCAGAAATAACGCCCATTTCCAGACCAGCCAAAGCAACAAATGGTTTTAAGGTTGAGCCGGGAGGATAATGACCGCGTAAAGCTCGATCAAATAATGGTTGGTCTGGCGAATCACGTAAAACTGCATATTCTTTTGAACTAATGCCTGATACAAATGAATTCGGATCAAATTCAGGTTTGCTCACCATCGCTAAGATGCCACCCGTTTTGGGATCAAGCGCAATGACAGAACCGTTATATTCATCTAAAGCATCAAACGCGACACGCTGCAAATTAATGTCTAAATGTAAGAATAAATCACTGCCAGAAACAGGAGCGGATCGAAATAATTCTCTTACCACTCGACCTTGCACATTTGTTTCTACACGTTGATAACCGACAGTGCCATGAAGCTGGTCTTCATAATACTTCTCAATTCCGGTCTTACCAATTTGTAAGGTACCTTTATAATTTTGTTCGTCTATTTGTTGCTGATCACGTTCATTAATGCGTCCAACGTAACCAACGGTATGAGCAAATAAAGCGCCTTGTGGATAGTGTCGAATTAATCGACCAATAACATCAACACCCGTAAAGCGATGTCTATTGACTGAAAACGTCGCCACTTCTTGTGGTGTTAATCGCTCACGAACGATGACTTGTCTAAAACGACGCTGCTGTTTAATACGCGACTGAAGATCTTCAATTTCCTCATCCGACATCGCAAACATATCAGCCAGCTCTTTCAGAGTTGTATCAATATCTGGCACTTTTTCAGGAATAAGCTCAAGACTGAAGGTTGGAACATTTTCAGCTAGCACAACCCCATTACGATCATAGATCAGTCCCCGCTGAGGCGCTAACGGCTCAATATCCACGCGGTTTCTATTTGATAGCGAATCAAAATGTTCGTGTTCCAATACTTGGAGGAATACTAAACGAATCATGATGATAATGAATAACAGGCCTGTAAAAATCACAGAAAAAATTAGCCGGTCATTGACTAGGCGGCCTTCACGAAAGTGGTCTTTCAGAGCAAAGCGATTTGACATAGATTAATCAGTTAACATGGAAGTTTCGTCGAACACCACGAAGCAGCGCATACATTACAGGCCAAAGCACTGTACTCATCACTGCTGGCAACCATAATGTGAAATCAAAGGTACGCGATGAAAC
>JBFIJJ010000042.1:0-15606 GCA_041600795.1 Methylophagaceae bacterium
ACTTTTCTTGAGCTCTGCACTATTTGCCTTAAACATTGTATGGCTGAGCAATCCACGCCTTCAATACGGCTTCATCGCGTTGTGGTAAATAAGCAAAATCACCGGAAATATCTTGATAAACAGCTTCGCCATTATGGGCCGATACCAACATGCCTTTAACCATGTAGAAATACCAAGCAAATGAATAACCAGCTTTACGATCAAAACGTGTTAACAGGCTGTGTAGGTTATTGCCTTGTTTTTCTACAAAATCTTCTAGGTGCGGTAGATTAACTGAGGTTAAATTGACAATATCGGCATTGATGATTTGCTCACCATAACGTCCAGTATGGTAGTAAGGCTGAATGACCCAATAATTGCAGAAATGCTTGGCACTAGCTGAGGTACTGTTATTCCAATCGTCCAAAAAGCGTTTTACTGGATGTTCGTCGTGGTGTGAATTTAAGGTGGTGATAAACAGTGACATATCTGTTTTACGTCGATACTGATATTGCGAGTGCCCAACATTAAATTGTTCTATTGATGCAGGACTGATTGGATCAATAATGTCTTCTAAATCTTCGGGCAGAGCATCTTCATTCATTAACAGTCGATCAGACACTTCATTGGTTTTATCTATTTCTATTAGGACAAATTGTTGTGCTTTCAGACCTGTTTCAACGACAAAATAAAGCGTACGGCCAATATGTTTAGTGGCGATGTAATCTTGTTCTAAACCATATTCAATCAGGGTTTGGAAATTTTGACCACACTCTAAGAAGCTACGTTCTACCCATTCGGTTAAGTCACTTGCTATACGTTTACCTCGACGGTCAACTACGCCACCTAGTTTGTACCATTCGTCACTGGTGCGAGCTAAGCGAACTGGGTATTCACCACAGATTTTCTGTAGCTTAGTCAGTAACGATGCATCGTCTTTAGTTGCAATCAGATCCTTACATAGATCACTGATCTGTTGTCCTGTTATCTGTAATGGTTCACTCATCTTTTGCTTCCAATCGTTGTTTTGCTAACAATCTGATATCTTGTTCTTCATCATTTAATACGTGTGTTACTGCTGTTAATGGCACATGTTGGGCTGCGGTATAACGCACTAACCAGTCTTCATCATCAAGAAAATAGACCGCTTCTTCATCTGACATACGATTGGCAATGATGCGTCTAACCTCAGGAGCTTGATCGTCTTTCATTAAACCTAGACTGACATCAGGTATTTTCTCTGCCACCACTTTTCTAATTTGTAAGTCAGGATCTTTAATGAAGCGGAATAAACGCCCAGGCTGTAAGCGTCTGGCAACAGTGAGTCGCACCAGATAGTCTTCATCATTTGCCAGTAGCTCTACATCTTGACTCTCAATGCGATCAGCTACTGTCATTCTAACTTCACGATCTAGATCATAAATAAAGGGTTTGAGTTTATGTGCCGGTAGACGATAGACCACCGCACGTCTTACTACTTCATCTTCGTCATCTATCACTACTTTTAATGCT
This sequence comes from Methylophagaceae bacterium, assembly GCA_041600795.1. Classification (GTDB taxonomy): domain Bacteria; phylum Pseudomonadota; class Gammaproteobacteria; order Nitrosococcales; family Methylophagaceae. The sequence goes on from JBFIJJ010000042.1 coordinate 1,492, forward strand.
GACAAAGGTACATAACGCACAGCAATGGCGCGTCTTTCCCAGAATCCATCTTGTAAATAGAGTTGAGCGTATTCTGGATTTATTCGAAAAAAACGATCTATCTGACGACCACTTTCAACAGCGACACAGGTGTCACCTGGCATACAGCGACCTGCCAGTAAGGTTTTGGATCTAAACCGACAGAGGCTACAATCAGCAATCGGTGGTGGTAGAGGTATATCTGCCATATAGCCGGGCTTAATCCTGATAAATTTCGGCAACAACAATGCCCGTTGCATTTTCGAAACTATTGGTTAGACATAAGCAATGCTCACGACCATCTATCAAGTATAAGTTAAAGTCTTTTTGCTCTAACACAGGATCATTATTAGGGATGTCATCATCATTACAGTAGGTGAAATGAATGCCTTGATACTGACTTCGTAAAGAAGATATGAGCGTTTCATCAAGGCGACTATCTGCGATTGAGCTGGCAATTTTTTCTAGTGTTTGCTGTTCGATCATATGACTTCTTCCTCTGTTTCCTGTAAGACGTTTTTTTGAGTTAAGCCCATTATTTTTGCCAACCATGGTGGCGGTGATGCCACTAATACCTGCTGTAGTTGTGCAATGATGTCTGCTATTTGAGCTTGGTCACTTATTTTCATTGGATGAATGCCTTGCTTAACAACTTTTGCTGCGGCTTGACCACCAATAGCAATGCTATAAAGCACCTGACAATCTTGGATTAACGCTGCACGATATTCTTGTTTTTGCTCGGCTTTCAGGCTCGGATCTACATCGACTTTTCTAATATCAATTAGGCGTTGGTCTTGAGCTGACAATTGATAAATATAGAACTGCTCACAGGTGCTAAATTGACCATTGATGTTAATACCGTTATCACTGGCAATAGCTAAGCGAATGGAATATGGCATATCACCATCTTGGTATGATCTGATGACTGGTGGTTCTAATTGCTGTTCGGTAACATCAATCGAGTGAAGGTGGTTAAGTGAGCTTGCTAGTATTTCTTGACTGTATTGCTCTCTGTCAGTTGTATCGAACAAAGCTTGATACTCAGACAAGGTCAAAGCGTGCAGTTTTGACGTGGTTAAAGGCAACCCCAAGGCTTTGGTCAATGTCGTAACGAGCTGCTTAGGATCGGTATTGGGCAATGCCCTAGCAGCAAGCCCAATACCTAAAGCCAGTTCCCGTGATAAGGTTGACTGGCTCATAACATTACGCCTCTAGAGGCAAAATGCAGTTGTCGATTGGACACACTCGAACACATTCAGGTGCATCATGATCATCTTTACATTCGGTACATGTTTTTGCATTGATTTCAAAAACAATTGCACCTTCTTTGATTGAGACAGTTGGACAAACTGGTTCACAATCACCACAAGAAATACATTCTTCTTCAACAATATATAACGCCATTTTAAATCTCCTACTGATATTAGATACGCTTGGCACGTAAAGTAATTGGAATGACCGGCGGTGGACTCATTGGCTCGAAGTAATAGCGTGAATCATCGCCTAATACGACTTCCCCACCCCATTTCTCTTCAGTATCAAATTCAATTGATTCAACCGTTTCTTCGAGATCTTTTTTAGCGACATAAAAAAGTAACTTGCCGTCATCTCTTTTTCTTAACATTACACTAGGCATAACACACTCCTTAAATAGGATATCTGCCGGACTTTAAAAGCCCGGCAGATGTTTAGGTAATAACTAGCGAATTAAATCGTAGTTATAGTCTGTTGTACCCATACCCATTGTTTCTTTGTCTAGTTGTTCTAGTACTGCGTTAACCAATGTAGTTAACATGTAGATAGCACCTTCATAACCTAGTGTTGTCATACGGTGTAAGTGATGACGGTCAAAGATTGGGAAGCCAATACGGATTAATGGCACTTGGAACTCAGGGCCTTTATGAAGCGTGTCACGTTCAATAAATTTGCCGTATGAGTTACCAATCATAAAGTCAGGTTTGTTAGTGAAAACTAATGAACGGAAATGCCATAAGTCTTTACCAACGTGTACTTTTGAATCCTGACCATATGGTGATGCTTCTAACATTGCATTCATTGCTTTTAGCCAACGTTTATTAGCATGGTTGCAAAGAATGTCTGTTGGTTCAGCACCAAGTTCTAGTAGGAATTTAGTCATGCCCATTACATAGTCAGCATCACCGTACAAAGCAAATTTTTTGCCGTGTAACCATGCATGTGAGTCTGTAATCATGTCAACTAAACGGCCACGTTCAACTTCTAATGATTTAGGAATTGGTTTGCCTGTAAGTTCAGATACTTTCATCAAGAACTCATCAGTCCATTCCAGACCCATTGGAATATTGATCGCTGTTGCAGGCTGATTCATAACGCCTTTAACATACTTTTTAGTTTTTTCTAACTGCCAAGGTTGTAACAATAAAGTATCGATCGCATTCGGTGCGTCTTTAACTTCATCCATTGTTGTACCACCGGCATACATACGGAATTCACCATCGGCAGGAGTATCAAGCACTTCTGTTGGATCACTCATCAATGTGTAATCAACACCCATTTCTTTCATCATGCGGTGCATAACACGGTAGTTACCTAAATAGGTCTCAAAACCAGGAACGATGTTGATTTTGCCATTTGAACCGACTTCTTTGTCGTCCATATAGTTACGAGTGAAGTAACTTAAAATACCTTCAAACATATTGTCCCAACCTGTTGTATGACTACCAACAAAGCTTGGTGTATGAGCGAATGGTGTTGGGTATTCTTGTTCGATATAGCCTTCTTTTTTACTGTTGTTGATGAATGCATTTAAGTCATCACCAATTACTTCAGCCATACATGTAGTAGAAACAGCAATCATGTCTGGTTTGTATAATGCTTTTGCATTTTCTAAACCATTCATCATGTTTTTCTGACCACCGAATACAGCAGCATCTTCAGTCATTGAATCAGATACACATGAAACTGGTTCTTTAAAATGACGATTGAAGTAAGTACGGAAATAGGCAACACAGCCTTGTGATCCATGAACATAAGGCATTGTTTTTGAGAAACCTAATGCACATAAAACCGCACCTAGAGGTTGGCATGCTTTCGCAGGGTTAACTGTTAAAGCTTCACGATTGAAGTTAATTTCTTGGTATTCAGCCGTGGTTGTCCAGTTGAATATGTCATTAATTTTGTCATCAGGATGACGTTCTTCATACGCTGCACGTTTGTTTGATAAATTTTCCTTGTATTCATCTGTTCTGAATAAAGGGTAACTCGCTTTAATATTTTCTACATCTTGACTCATGATAAACTCCTCCGCGCCACTAATCTGTGGACGACGTTTTGAGAGAACTGGTAGCTAGGCTACTTTCAATTATCCGAGCGGGGTACGATAACCGCACCCAACTACGGACATTTACCTTTTTTGAAAAAGTATTAGGCACTTGCAGCAACAGCGACATCATCTGCCACATCTTGCTTCCAAGGTGCTTTAATGCTCTTCCAGCATGGATTATTGATAGTCATATCCATATCGCGGGCAAAAATAGCGAAGCCATCGTAACCATGATAAGGGCCTGAATAATCCCAAGAGTGCATCTGACGGAAAGGCACACCCATTTTTTGGAATATGTATTTTTCCTTGATGCCTGAACCGATAAGATCTGGTTGTACTTTTTTAACGAATTCTTCGAATTCATAACCAGTCACATCATCGTAAAGCAAGGTTGCATTACCCATTTCTTTGATAGTGCGATCGTAGTCATCGTTATGACCAAACTCATAACCAGTACCTACAACTTCCATACCTAAGTCTTCATACGCACCAATTACATGACGAGGACGTAAACCACCCACGTATAACATCACACGTTTGCCTTGTAGACGAGGTTTGTATTTAGCAATAACCGCGTCATATTCAGCTTTGTATTTTTCAATTACACGTTCTGCACCTTCTTTGATTTTGTCATCAAAATGCGCTGCAATTGCACGTAACGATTCAGCAATTTTGGTTGGACCAAAGAAGTTATATTCGATCCAAGGAATGCCATATTTCTCTTCCATATGACGAGAGATATAGTTCATTGAACGATAACAGTGGATAAGGTTTAATTTAACTTTTGATGTATTTTCGATTTCAGCAATCGTGCCATCACCAGACCATTGAGCCACAACATTCAAGCCCATATCTTCTAGTAATGTACGTGATGCCCAAGCATCACCACCAATGTTATAGTCACCGATAACAGCAACGTCATAAGGTGATGCTTCGTAAGGTGTTTCTTTTTCAGCAGCTGGATCCAATACCCAGTCACGTACTGCGTCATTCGCAATATGGTGACCTAATGATTGAGATACACCACGGAAACCTTCACAGCGAACAGGAACAACCGTTTTACCGTGTTCTTTTTTCTTTTGTTTAGCTACCGCTTCAATATCATCACCAATCAAACCAATTGGACATTCAGATTGAATAGAAATACCTTTATTCAATGGGAACAACACTTCGATTTCATCAATCAATTTGGCTAGTTTTTTATCACCACCAAATACGATGTCTTTTTCTTGGAAGTCTGATGTAAAGTTCATGGTGCCGAATGTATTAACACCCGTTGTACCTACATAGTAGTTACGACGACCAGCACGTGAATACTGACCACAACCAACAGGACCATGAGAGATATGAATCATATCTTTGATTGGGCCCCAAACCACACCTTTAGAACCCGCGTATGCACAACCACGAATAGTCATAACACCAGGTAATGATTTACGGTTTGACGTAATACATTTGTTAGATTTTTCCAAGCTTTGATCGTTAACAGCTAAGTGTTTAGCACGATCTTTTTTGGCTTTTTCAGGATAAACTTCAAGCACTTCCTGAATCAGCGCTTCTGTTTCTTCTTTAGTTAAAGCAGACATAATCATTCTCCTATCGCTGCGGGTAATCCCCCGACACGCTTTTTAAGGATTAGGAGAGTAATTTCTTACTCTCCTATGTGTAGACTTAATCGAATATCAACTTATTCGGCAGCCGCTGTTTTACCAACAATAGACTCATCTTCTTCGTCCATTAGGCCAAATTCCATCAATAGATCTTCCAACTCATCCATAGTGATAGGAGTAGGAATACGTAGATCTGTGTTATTGATGATTTTTGTAGCTAAAGCACGATATTCATCAGCTTGTTTTGCAGTGCCATCGTATTCAATAACTGTCATACGACGAATTTCAGCACGTTGAACGATGTTGTCACGTGGTACAAAATGAATCATTTGTGTATTCATTTTTGCTGCAAGTTGCATGATTAATTCATCTTCACGAGCAGTGTTACGTGAGTTACAAATCAAACCAGCTAAACGTACGCTGCCAGATGTCGCATATTTCACGATACCTTTAGCAATGTTGTTTGCTGCATACATCGCCATCATTTCACCTGAACATACGATGTAGATTTCTTGTGCTTTGTTTTCACGAATTGGCATCGCGAAACCACCACATACAACGTCACCAAGAACATCATAGAAAACAAAATCTAGTTCTTCGTCGTATGCACCTTCTTCTTCTAAGAAGTTGATCGCTGTGATTACACCGCGACCTGCACAACCAACACCTGGCTCTGGACCACCAGATTCAACGCATTTAACATCGCCGTAACCAGCTTTTAATACATCTTCAAGTTCTAGATCTTCAACACTACCTGCTTCAGCAGCTAAACTCATAATCGTTGTTTGCGCTTTTGAGTGTAAGATTAAACGTGTAGAATCAGCTTTAGGATCGCAGCCAACAATCATCACTTTTTTGCCTTGTTCAGCGATAGCTGCCACAAGGTTTTGTGTTGTTGTTGATTTACCGATACCACCTTTACCGTATATTGCACATTGACGTAACGCCATGGTTTTTCTCCTTTCTTCTATAAGTGTTTTGGAATGAACACAAACACAGAAGTGCAAACGGTGTGCCATATCGAAAATATTTTTTAAGCTATTGATTTATAATTACTTTTATTATTGTTGTAGTATTACAAACCTCGTAACATAACCAACATTTTGTTTGTAGGTTGTAGTCTTACTTACAGTAGGGTTATTACTGAAACACTTTTACAACGCCTTTAAATACAATCCTGTTTAACCATTAAATTCAGTCACTTAAATAACAAAAGCCAGCACATAGCTCAAACTAATTACTATGTGGAGTAGTTTTTGCTTTCACCACTCTAAATAATTCTATTTTGGAGATAAGCAATGACTGACAAAGTAATAAATGAAATTCTGTCTGGCCTGTATGACAATCGTGTCGTACCGTACTTAGGACCAGGTGTTTTGTATGATGCAGTTAATGCTCAAACAGGCGAACCTATGCCTGCTGATAGTAATAGCCTTATATATGCCATGAATGATGGTAACCCGATGGCTCCTAAACTTATGTATGAGTTCCCACGAGCAGCTATGAATAAGGAGTTAAAAAAGGGACGTAATTTTTTAAGCCAGTTTTTTACCAAAACCTATTCAGACACACAGTGGACTCGGGCAGCGTTACATGATTGGTTAGTCGAGTGGAAACCAAAATATGTCATCGATATTAATCGTGATACACAATTACAACAAAGCTATAGTGATGAAGAACATACTTTAATATGTGGTGTAGCTCGTATTACTGAAACCCAATTTCGTTTTCGGATTTATCATTATGATGGTGAAAGCTATCATGAGATAACACAGGACAAGGTTTCCCCTAGTCTGCCTATTTTATTTAAGCCTATGGGCACACCGCTACCTGATGCCAACTATGTTGCCTCTGATGCTGATTATGTTGATTACATTACTGAATTAATGGGCGGATTTGCCATTCCTGATTTTCTAAAACAATATCGTAAAGATAAACAATATTTATTAATTGGCATGCCGCTTAACCGTGACTCTGAACGGATGGTAATGAGTGATATTACGTATGATTCTCTAGAGCCTCGTGGCTGGGTATTAAACAAAAACCCTACCGCTAAAGAGTTACGTTATTGTGAAAAGAAAGGCTTGGAAATTATTGATATGGATGTGTCTGAGTTTTTAAATCAAATGCAAGTTGCAGCATAATCAATACTCTTTAAAAACAGTGTTACATAAAAAAGCAGTTAGTCATCACGTGGCTAACTGCTTTTTTATTATTGGTTAGATTAATTTGTTTTAGGCTATGCTTATTTGCTATAAGCCCAGTCGTTCTCGTTGATTATCATTTCTAAAATAACTTGCTTGGCAATACCAAATATTTCAGGATCAAATATCGTGCCTACATCTTTTTCCATCTCTTGAAGTGCTTGATAATGCGTCAGTGCATTTCGATAACTCCGATCGGAAATTAAGCTATCAAATATATCTATAATCATGATGATTCGTGATTGCAGTGGTATTGCTTGTCCGACCATTGCATTTGGATAGCCTGAGCCGTCGAAGTGCTCATGATGATGTCGAATGATTTCAGCCACTTTGTCTGGATGAGGAATATTCAATTTTTCGACAATATTTGCCCCAATCACAGTATGAAACTTCATGGTTTCATAGTCTTGATGGGATAACTGGCCTGGATTCATCAATATCTGATCTGAAATCCCGATTTTGCCAATATCATGGAGCATTGCTCCAAGTTCAAGCTGGACTAATTCTTCATTATTTAATCCGCATTGCATCCCTACTTGTATCGCAATATTGGTCACTCGCTCAGAATGACTCGTAATGTAGTCGCGAAGTACAGTGTCTAACAATCCGTCAACGCTACTATACATATCAAAAAAACGGGTAGTTTTAATGGCTTATCTCCTTATAATTTAGTGGAGTATATGCCTATTTTTGTTTATCGATCAATCTGACATCAACGATAGCTAACTAACTTGCTTTTAATTGAGATACAAGCTGATTTAAGGTCGCGCTGACGTTGGTCAAATCATCACTTGAAATAATGAGTTCATTTAAACCTTCACTGACTTTTTCTGAGTTAAGCTTAATCATTTCTGTAGACTGGGCAATTTCATCAACTGTGACCGTTTGTTCTTGCGTAGATTTAGCAATGCTTGCATTAAGTTCTGTGATATTTTCTACAGCCTCAATCGCTGGCTTAATTGAGGCCTGAGCTTCTTTCATTTGAGCGACACAATTATCAGCCGCTTTACATTGTATTTTAACGGTTTCCGATGCTTCCATACTGGATGCAACAAGTTGTTGAATGATTTGTCGAATTTCTTCAGTTGATGCGGATGTTCGCGAGGCAAGTTGTCGTACTTCATCTGCGACCACAGCAAAACCACGGCCATGTTCACCAGCTCGTGCAGCTTCAATTGCGGCATTAAGTGCTAATAAATTTGTTTGTTCAGCAACACTTTGAATAACCTCCAACACCGCACCAATGTTTTTGCCATTTTCTTCTAAGCGATCCATTACATTTTGAACACTGACCAAGTTAACTGCTAAGGTCTGAATTGAATGTGAGGTATCGGTTAATTGCTCATTTGCTTGAGAGGCAGCACGATTAGCTAAATGTGTTGATTCAGAGGCTTTAGCAGCGCTGGTTGAAACTTCTTTAAATGAATAAGAAAGCTCTGTTACTGCTGTCGCTACATAATCGGTTGATGATTTTTGTTCATTTGTCATGGTTACAGCATTATCAGACACAGCTTTCATCGCACTACTTGCAGATAAAATCTGTTGCGATTCAGTATTTAATTTATCAATTAAATTAGTTAAATACTGCTGTAATTGTATGCCGGAATTAATGACAGAGCTGACTTCAGGATACTGCATATTGGGCTTAATTTGCTGACTATAATTACCTTTCAGCATATTTCTCAAAAAGAGCTCAAATTGAGTGAAATGTTCAATCATTTTGTTCTGCAAAACAAACAAGAAGCCGATCGCGATAGCAATAATGGCTATGGTGACGATCATTATCCATTTTACCCGAGACGTTATATCAGCCTTGATAGTGTCAATTTTAACCACAAAGCTTGATAACAATTCGCCAAGCTCATCAATAGTGTTATTGAGATTGTCTCTACTCGCTTGTGAATGCGTCATTATGTCGATGGTATTATCAAGTTCTTTTGAGTATCGGTTTGTCAGCGATAATAAAGAATTTATGGAAACTTGACCTATTTCTTCAGGTTCTTCGGCAATGAGTGCATCCTCATCAACTTCGGTGAATATGCCTAGTCTTGGCAAATTGTTTAATACCTCAAGTTCGTCGTTAAAGCGTTTATTTTCGTTAATAAGTGCTGTTTTAGCATTATCATTTAGTATCGTAAAAAATTGTTGGCGAGCTAACGATAACTTTTGTAGCGAATGGTCAAGGATTGTAATACTCTTAAAATAATTAGTTTGGTCAAAATGGTGAAATGCATCTGCCTTGTTAACATAGTCACTTAGTAAGGTCAGATCCCCTATACGCTCTCTTTCATTATTAATCAGTAATGTTTGGGGATTAGCAGCTAATTTGCCGGCAGCTCTCACGTCAAGCACGGCTTTCTGTACTTTTTCTATTGTAGTTGCTATCAACTCGTTATCTTGCTTATCCAGCCAAGCCAAATTGGTATCATGAAGTTGTTGCAAGATAGTTTCCGCTTGTTGAAGATATTCAGCGTTGCCCGAATTGAGATAGCGCTCTAGCAGAATACGTGTTTTTGTATCAAAATCAGATTTATATCGTTGAAATTCTTGGGAAATTTTATAAGGTTTATCTAGTTCGTTCCAACCCCATACACCAATTGATATTGATGAAATAATAAAAATAACAATTACTGCGATCAGAATTTTAGAGACATCAGAAAGCTTCAAATTTTACTCACTTCATATAATTAGCCACAGTTGCGGCATCATATCTGGCAACTATTACAAAATGATGACAACCATACAAATGGTCGAATATGGAACAAACCGCACTAAAAGTGTGCTTTACGACATACTGCCACGTAGTGACAAATATACTATCTCGTTGTTTTATATAAATAAATTGTATTGGCATACTCCATGCTAGATATTAAATACCAATTAAATATTTGTTTTCAGCTTCTATTTCTTTGGTCTTCTCTCTTGCTCTTATTGTTGGGCTAAGGGTAAACCGAATTGGTTTACCCTTTTTTTTATAAAAAATGTAATAGATCAATAACGAGAGAATAGCATTGCTGTCTAATTTAAAATCCACTATCTTAGTGACACTTTTTTAGTAGGAATACCATGACTTATTGTTTAGCCATAGCATTAGATGAAGGCCTGGTTTTAACATCAGACTCACGCACCAATGCGGGCATTGATCAGGTGAGCACGCATAGTAAGATGTTTCGCTGTGAGACCTCGGCCGATAGAAGTTTAGTGCTTATGAGCTCTGGTAATTTAGCGACTACGCAGAATGTGATAGAACAAATTGGCCGCGACTTAAAAGAAGGTAAAGCTGAAAATATTAATTCTCTGAAATATATCTCAGATGTTGCTGACTATGTTGGTGAAATTCTTAGTTCGCGAATTCGTCGCTATTACGAAAATGAACAATCCAGTTTTGCACCAGAAGCAAGCTTGCTATTGGGTGGACAAATTCTAGGTGAGCCTGCCAAAGTTTTCTTGATTTATCCCCAAGGCAACCATATTACGACATCGGAACAAACACCTTATTTACAAATTGGTGAAAGTAAATATGGTACGCCTGTTCTGGATCGGTTCTTAACTCGTAAAACCTCTCTTGTCGATGCTGCAACGTGTTCACTAATTTCGATGGATTCCACCATGAAGAGTAACGCTAGTGTGGGACCACCTATCGAAGTTCAAATATATAAACAGGATAGTTTCAGTTTGGAACATCATTATCGGTTTGAGGCTGATGATCCGTATTTGATGGAAGTTCGTCGTGAATGGGGCAATAAGTTAAACGAAGCCTTTCGTATGATGCCTAGAATACCGGACTATTGATACTCTTTATCATGAACTAATTCATGTATAAATTTGAGTTTTGAACGAACTGTTTCAGTTACCACAAACGGATAGGCATCAGAGTTGCCAATGCTACGATTGAGTGCATTCATCACAACAACCAATTGTAGCCACACATTGATCCATACATCAAAGTGATTTTCAGAGTCGACCATTGGAACGACGCCAAACGCGACTGCAGTCTCTACTGTCTCTGACATCAACATGTAATGTGCCCATGTTTCGGCCCAATCTTCCAGAGGATGACTACTAGCATAGGCTGAAATAAAACGTCGCTGCCAGTTTGCTGTTGGACCTTCACTATAATATTTTTTTAAGGCAGCCCGATAATCTGTGCCACTGTCTCCGAACAGCCGTTCAAACTCGTTATAATTTACAGTGTTTAGAATCAATCCACTAAAATAGAAATGCCCAATCTCATGTCTGAAATGGCCAAGTAAACTACGATAAGCTTCATTCATTGCCTCACGTGCAGCCTCTCGATAACTACCATCAGCTTCAGCAACATTCATCGTAATAACACCATTTTTATGGCCACTATTTATATGTTTTTCTTTTATTGCAGGATTAGAACGCTGATCTTCCAGAAAGTCGAATATTAAGCCTTTTGCACCATTCTGTTCACGTAAAGGAATAGCCAAATTCAATCGTAACAGACCATATATCATCCGTCGTTTTGCCGACTCTAAAATTGACCAGCGACGCACATTATTTGAATTTGATTGATTTGGTATTTTTCGAGTGAGCTGACATGACATGCACTGCTGATCGGTTGAATTGACGTCAATCAACCAATTACATGCCATCTCATGATGTCGATGTTCACAAAATCGAAACTGTTGTGTTTCTTTTTTATAGTGTTGCCAGCTATTGCCATTATTCTCAAGACTAAACAACATCTGTTGCTTAGGGTCAAAGCCTAATTGGGTGCTACAGGCATTACAGTATAGGTTCTCAAAAAATATTTCTTGCCCACACTGACAATAAAATCGTCTCATATTACCGCGAAATCAGGGTGGAACCAGATTGAACTTATCGTTTGATGTAGATCACTCATTTCCATTTGAAATTGATCCATGACCAGATGAATTTCTTCGGCAGGAATACGAGCCAAATCATACGCATTGACTTGTTCAACAATCTTATGTTGTCTGGCTAACAAATCATCTGCACGAGGCAAAAATTGCAAATAATTACCTATAGCAATCAGCGAGAAACATAACGATCGTGGAAACGCATCATTGGCTATTAAGAAACTAAGAACCTTGTACGATTTCACAGAAGAACGTCTATCTTGTAAGTACATTTGATGGGCGCTCAAAGCGCGTAGTAAGTTTGTCCATAAAATACCTTCATATTTTTTTACTGCATCACTGCGTGCATCTGACAACAATAATGATGTCATTTCTAATATTCGGCTGGTCATGTCTGCCCGTTCGATATATTTACCAATTTGAGTAAAATCATAGGCATTATTCCGACTCATATGATTGCCTAAAATACCACAGATAGTCTGGCAGCGTTCCATGATATTCAGCATCAGCTTTTGACGTCGATAACGATTACTAATCGCAGACATTGATTCATTTGCCATTAAATATAGTTCATTTACCTGCTCCCAAGTATCCTCAGGTAACACATCCAAAGATGTTCTGGTATTTTCTCTTACCGCTTTTAATGACGATAGCAAAGAAGACGAGTTAGTTGTATCAGCAATTAAAAAATGCATGATGTTGTTTTCATTAACACTATCATGCTGTTTGTGAAATGCCTTCTCGCCATCAAATATTTGAATTAAGGTATACCAATTAATCTCCATATCAATCGGTAAGTCCATCAATAAGGCCGTATGCACATTGATTAATCTAGCCGTATTTTCAACCCGCTCAAGGTAACGCGACATCCAATAAACTCGCTCACCTACTCTAGATAACATCATCTTTCACCCCCGATGAGATCATTGACTATCCACGTATCTTTACTACCGCCACCTTGTGACGAATTGACAACAAGTGAGCCTTCTACCATGGCAACACGAGTTAAGCCGCCTTGCGTCACATAGGTATCTTCACCACTCAAAATAAAAGGTCGTAGATCAATATGCCGTGGTGCTATGCCATTTTCACAATTAGTCGGGGTGACAGATAATTTTAAGGTTGGCTGTGCAATATAATTGTCAGGATCATCTATCAGTAATTTTCGAAATGCTTCAACCTGCTCTGCTGTCGAATGAGGTCCCACCAACATGCCATAACCACCAGATTCGTTTGCAGGTTTGACAACCAACTCTGCTAAATGCTCAAGCACATAAGCCAAATCATCTGGATTACGACATAAGTAAGTTGGTACATTGGGGATAAGAGGTTCTTCACCAAGGTAGTATCTGATCATGTCTGGAACATAAGCGTAAATGACTTTGTCATCGGCCACGCCACAACCAGGAGCGTTGGCTATCGCGACTTTACCCAGTTTCCAAGATCGCATAATGCCGGGAATACCTAACATTGAATCTTCGCGAAATACCTCTGGGTCAATAAAGTCATCATCAATTCGACGGTAAATCACATCAACACGCTCAAGCCCATCAATGGTTTTCATATAAACATAATCATCTTTACCGACAACCAGATCAGCTCCTTCAAGCAAAATAAGGCCGGCCTGTTGTGCTAATGAGGCATGTTCAAAATAGGCCGAGTTATAAATACCTGGTGTGAGCAAAGCAATGCGTGGGGTTTCTAAGTCAGGACGAAGTGAACGTAACATATTAGCTAAATGAGCCGGATAATCACTGACAGGACTAATATCAAGCACTTTGAATAAATCTGGTAACACACGTTTGGTAGTTTTACGGTTTTCCAGCATGTATGCCACACCCGATGGGACACGCAAGTTATCCTCAAGCACATACATGGTGCCATAATCATCTCGCACTAAATCGGAACCGCAAATATTGGCCCAAATACCATGAGCCGGTGTCATGCCCTTACAGACGTCTCGGTAGCCTTTGGATTTCATCACAACATCTTCTGGGATCACACCGTCTTTTATAATTTGAGCATCGTTGTAGATATCTTGAATAAAATTATTGAGTGCGCGAAGACGTTGAGTAAGTCCCTTTTCGGTGCGGTCCCACTCACTTTTAGGAATGATCCTAGGAATAATATCAAAT
>JBFIJJ010000043.1:0-15581 GCA_041600795.1 Methylophagaceae bacterium
ATATCAACATCCTGAATATTGGCACATTGCAATGAAACAGGTATCTCAGTGCGTGAATCTAAATTTACCAGTTCTTGTCCACGTGCAATCATTTCAGGTGAATTATCAACAGCGATAATAGTGCAGTTTTGTTGTTGTATCCGCTGACGCATTGACATCGTCACAGCACCTAAAGAACAGCCAAGATCATAACAATAGCTGTCTGCTTGAGCATATTCTGCAGCTAATATTCCAATTGTAGAAATCAACATGCCATAACCCGGCACAGAACGTTGGATCATGTCGGGAAAAACATCAACCACACGTTCATCAAAGCGAAAATCGATGATTTCATCTAACGGTGAGGCATAAATCACATCGGGTTTACGCATGCTGTTCACCCTTTTTCTTTGCAACATTATTGCGTAAATAAACAGGTAAAGCGTGCTCAGCACTAACTGTTCTATCCGCTGCAATATCATGTTGAGCAAGACTGATAATATTGACTGCTTGTGGATAATGTTCAGCACTCATACCGGCTAAATGTTCCGTAAAATTTTGGCTTAATTGATCTTTATATTCTGACCAGCCAGTGCCAACACCAAACCATTGTTCGCTATTAAATGGGTGAAACTCTTCTGGTGGACAAACACGCTCTTTATCTAATAAGTGAACCGTCCCATCACTAACCTGATAACTTGCACAATAGATTTCCCCCATACGCGCATCGATCGCAACCGCAATATAATCAGTCGGGCTCGACGCTGCGACATCTTGAGCAACGGCAGCTAAGGTTGAAACAGGAACCACAGGAAGTTCACGAGCATAAGCGATGCCTTGTGCAACACCAACACCAACACGTACACCTGTGAACGAGCCAGGCCCACGACCAAATGCAAGCACATCAACATCAGCCAGTGACGCATTAGCTTGATTGAACAGCGTATCCATCATGCCCAATATCAGATCTGAATGGCCGCGTTGAGTCATAACAGATTGTTCAAATAGCTGACCTTTATATAGTAAGGCTGCCGAACAGGATTCAGTACACGTATCTAAAGCAAGAATATTCATTTAGTCACAAAGGTGTCATTTAACAGTAATAGCCAGCCATTATAATTCAAACCACTCATAGCAAAGGAGAAAATATATGAGCTATTTGATTGATCTAATCTATATAGTCCGTGAATTGCTTAAACTGGCCTATGTTGTAATCACATCACCATTTGCCATTGTTGCGGGTTTATTAATGTTGGGTACTAACTCTATTTAAACAAATGACAAAAACAGGGCCTATTCACTACGTGTCGTTTTGTATTAGCATAGTAATTAAAACACGCTAAGAGTATGAGTAAATGACTGCCCAACATATCTCCGCCTTAGATTATTTCATGCAAGGTGACTGGCAACAGGCTCACCACTTAATTCAGCACTATGATGATCCATTATCATGCCAAATTCACGGCTATCTTCATTGGCAACAAGGTGATCTCAGTAATGCGCGTTATTGGTATGACCGAGCGCACCAAATCGTGCCCAATTCCTCACCCAAGCAAGAGTTTGAGCGACTGTATCAGCTAGCGAGCCAGCCTCAATAGTGACGTCTTGTCATATCAGTCAAGGTTGCCAAGGCACAACTGGTTTCGCATCATCGTTAATTGAACGACGGACACCTTCTATTGACAATGTTAAATAGACCGTTTCAGATGATGGGCCTAATTGAATAACATCTATGCCATAATCTGCTAACTTAAACTCAGTTGTACCAACAAATCCACGACGGTAACCTAGCCATGGATCTTTACCATGCCCCACAAAACTCACATCAATCGTTAATGGTTTAGTCACACCATGCAGAGTAAAGTCGCCAGTTAACACTCCGGTTTTATCATCTTTTTGTTCAAAAGAAGTCGACTTAAAATGCGCTTGTGGATATTTAGCCGCATCTAAATATTTTTTGCCCCGCAAATGTTTATCACGCTCGGCATGATTGGTATCGATACTGGCAACATCGATCGTTACTTCCACTTTTGCCGCCGATGGATTTTGTTCGTTATAGCTGAAATCACCTGAAAACGTATTAAAACGCCCGCTTATCCAGCTAAAACCAAGATGTTTAATTCGAAAATCGATAAAGGCATGAGCCTTATCAGTATCGATTTGATAATAATCAGCATAAGAAGAAAAGCTTGTTGTTAGCGCTGCTAACATTATGGCTAATAATAACTTTTTCATTTGGTCACCTCTCCATTGATAATGGTGTCACTTTCCCAGCATTCTTAACAAGGTATTATCTTTATTAACAAAATGATGCTTTAACGCTGCAACCGCATGAAATCCAACTAAGGCCATTAAAATATAGGCTGATAACGCGTGTAAATCACCCATAATATCTTCTAAATTGGCAATACCTGTCACTGTTGCCGGAATAGAAAACCAATCGAATACTGACAAAGCATGACCTTTGGCAGTAACCATAAAATAACCAGTAAGCCCAATGAATAGAATGAGTATAGTCATCAATACATGGACGATATGTGCGATTAACTGTTGCCATTGTGGTATCGATGCCAGAGCTAATGGTCTCAGGTTCATTAGTTGCCACAGCCAACGCATTACACTGAGCGCCAGTAATGTTACGCCAATACCTTTATGCCACCATGGTGCCAGTTGATACCACTCACTGTAATAATCAAGATCGACCATCCACACACCAAGTGCAAACAAACCCAGCGTTAAAAATGCAATTAGCCAATGCAGAACTATACTAATAAGTCCAAATTGTGATGTTGAATTTCTAAGAGCCAACATCAGTATTGCACCCTATCTACGACGTTGTTTACTGGGTTTAGATTGAAGCGATTTGGCGCGCACATGTTGCGTTCTAAACGATTTGTTCTGAACAGGTGTTTTTGAACCGGCTTTATGGCTCACACGTTTACCTTCACCTTGTTCCCCTGTACCAGCTGGTTGCCAATTAGGGATCAGATGTTTTTTACCATTACCAATTAAATCAGCACGACCCATTTTTTGTAATGCTTCACGTAACATTGGCCAGTTTTCAGGATCGTGATACCGCAAAAATGCTTTGTGTAAACGTCGTACTTTTATGCCTTTGGGCACTGTAATATCACCACCTTGGCGTTTGACCTTATGCAAGGTATTTTTACCTGAATGATACATCGCTGCAGCTGCAGACATAGGCGATGGTAAATAGGCTTGTACTTGATCCGCACGGAAACCATTTCGTTTCAGCCACAAAGCCAAATTCATCATATCTTTGTCTGTCGTACCCGGATGCGCTGCAATAAAGTAAGGAATTAAATACTGTTCTTTACCCGCTTCTTTTGAGTACTTATCAAACATGGCCTTGAACTTATCATAAGTACCAATACCCGGTTTCATCATTTGGGCTAACGGTCCTTCTTCGGTATGCTCAGGTGCTATTTTTAAATAACCGCCGACATGATGAGTGACCAGTTCCTTAACATATTCTGGTGATAACACAGCAAGGTCATAACGTAAGCCTGACGCTATCAAGATTTTTTTAATACCTGGCAACTGGCGGGCTCTGCGGTATAAATTAATCAGCGGGGTGTGATCCGTATTAAGGTTTTTACATACCCCAGGAAAAACACATGACAACCGACGACAACTCGCTTCAATTTCTTCGCTCTTACAAGCCAAGCGATACATATTGGCTGTTGGACCACCAAGGTCGGAAATTACACCAGTAAAACCGGGCGTTGTGTCCCTGATTGCTTCAACTTCGCGAATAATTGAATCTTCGCTGCGACTTTGAATAATGCGACCTTCATGTTCAGTAATCGAACAGAATGTGCAACCACCAAAACAACCACGCATGATATTGACTGAGAATCGAATCATTTCATAGGCTGGAATATTTTTATCACCGTAGCTTTTATGAGGTACACGACTGTATGGTAAATCAAATACAGCATCCATTTCGGGCGTTGTTAATGGGATCGGTGGCGGATTAAGCCACACATCACGATCACCATGTTGTTGTACTAACGCCAAAGCATTACCAGGATTTGTTTCTAAATGAAGAATGCGAGAAGTATGGGCATATAAGACATTGTCGTCACGTACATCCTGATAGGCAGGCAATCTTACCACCGTTTTTGATGTATCTTTTGGCATGACTTTATGAAAACGAATCACATTGGTTTGAACATCATCTTGCTGTTTACTTTTCTCTGTTTCAGCTTTTGATGTTTCGCAACTTGCTTCGGTTTGCATCTGATAAGGATCAATCGGCGGATTAACTTTACCCGGTGTATCAACACTGGTTGAATCCTTTTCCCACCATCCTTCACGCTGCCCATGTTTAGTAACATAGGCAGTTCCGCGAATATCAATTAATTCATTAACAGCTTGGCCTTGGGCTAAGCGATGGGCAATTTCGACCACTTGGCGTTCGCCATTACCATAGACTAATAAGTCAGCTTTAGAGTCCATGATGACAGAACGTCGTACTTTTTCTGACCAATAATCATAGTGAGCAATACGTCGTAAGCTCGCTTCAATACCGCCTATGATAATTGGCACACCTTTATAGGCTTCGCGGCAACGTTGACTATAAGGCACCACACAACGATCAGGGCGTTTACCACCTTCACCATCTGCGGTATAGGCATCATTACTTCTGATACGACGATCTGAGGTATAACGATTCACCATCGAATCCATATTACCGCCAGTCACACCAAAGAACAGGTTCGGTTTACCTAATTGTTTGAAGTCTTCAGCACTATTCCAGTCCGGTTGAGAAATAATACCGACTCGAAAGCCTTGTGATTCTAATAAGCGCCCAATCAACGCCATCCCAAAACTTGGATGGTCAACGTAAGCATCGCCAGTAACGAGGATGACATCACATGAATCCCAACCGAGTTCATCCATCTCTGCACGCGACATAGGTAATTGTGGTGCGACACCAAAACGATGTGCCCAGAATTTACGATAGGAAAAAAGTTCAACAGCAGCGTGCATAAAGCCTCAAAGGAGTATCAATCATTAAATATAATGACTATTCTACCAAAATTGCTAATATCCGAGTAAATTTGTCGGAATCGAAGCTTTCGATGATTATCAAGCAGTAATGATAGTGAAAATTAATACATAATTTTGATTTTTGTACCGACGCTAACATAACGTTTCAATTGCTCGATTTCATCATTACGCATCGCTATGCAGCCTTGTGTCCAATCTGAAATTTGATGAATTTCAAGCTTATCTTTTGTTTCATCACCAATCCCATGAATGCCAATGGAACCACCTAATGCTGTATTTTGCGGTGGTGTTTTACCGTAGATATGCGCATCAAGAATAGCGTTATATTCTTCACGCGTAATTAAATGATTTTTTAAAGCACGCATGGCATCGTTTACATTCGGGTAATCAATCTGAAGAAATTGATAAAAACGATCACTATCACGCATTTTACTGATGCGATATTCGCCTAATGGCGTTGCATGATCACCAGCTTGTAATTTAGCTTTCCTACCAGCGCTACCTAATGCAACCTTGAATGTACGTAATGTAATGCCATCCTGTTGAACCAACAATTTATGTTCTGATCTAACGACAATGAGCTCGATATTTTCATTAGCTTGAACCGATGAAACAATCGAGATCAAACTCAATAAAACCAGTGTAATCAGTTTATTCATAGGCTCTCAGCTAATATATCGTTCATTTGAATCACTCCTAGCGCTTCATGAGTATCACGCGTTAGCACAATCAAGTCGTCTAAACCGTGATCTAATTGACGATGTATCACATCGCATAACAATTCATCTTTATAAGCACTAGTGAAATGTGGATCCATCAATTCTTTTGCTGTTGGCTCAACTACTCTAGCAAACAATTGCCTATGCGTGTGGGTAGAACGATGTTCTGACAAAAGTTGATTTGCCACTTTTGCAAAGCTGATATGACCGATAACACGATTTGCTTTGTTTACAACATAAGCATCACGTTTGTTCATTACTAATAACGCATTAGCTAGCTCAGAAATACTGGCCATTTCAGTAACAATGACTGGTTTTGAGTGATGATTTTCAAGCCAATCGACTAGCGTTTTACCAATAAAATTAGCATTCGTCATGATTGAACCTCTTTCGCTTTAGTAAGCGCATAACGTGTTGCAAATGGGCCTATCATTTCATAGAGCAAAGTACTTGCCAGAATTGTATTAACGACTAACAAGCTAATATCTTTAAACGCCAAGTTTTGCATTAATGATAACGATAATCCAATGGCAATACCTGCTTGAGGGATCACACCATAGCCCAAATACTGAGCAACAACCTTAGGAGCATCAGTAAAACGTGTCATCAACTTTATGCCTAGCATTTTGCCCGCAACTCGAGCAAAAACATAGATTAGGACTAAATCGACGCCCTGTGCCAGCACCGACAAATTAAAATAAGCCCCCGCTAGGGTAAAAAAGATAATAAATACAAGTTCTTCTAAAAATTCAACTGGAGCGAACAATCTATCACCACCAGATTGATATACAGATCGGGCAGTAAAGCCGATAGTCATTGCTGTTAACAAGGGCGAAACATGAATTAATTCTGCCAGTCCCTGACTTAACATCAATGCACTGAGTACCATTGGCAAAAAGAACCGTCGATTACGTACTTTATTACCAAAATAAGCTAATAAACTGCCGATAACGATACCTAAGCCAACTGCACCAATTATCTCTATTGCTGAACCGACAACAGCATCACTAAGACTTGTACCCGTTACAACAACAAACATTAACGAAAAAAGAATAATGCCAAATACGTCATCCAATGCAGCAACGCCCATTAGCGTACTTGTTACAGGGCCTTTTGCTCGGTATTGATGAATCACTGCGACCGTGACAGCAGGATCTGTTGTTGCAGCAAGCGCACCTAAACTAAGTGCCAGAATCCATATTGGTCCATTACTCTCGGGTTGATAAATAAAAACAGCAAGTGTTACTAAAATCACTGCACCTAGAGACTCACCTAGGGTACACAAGGTGATGGTTTTACCCAATCGACCTATCTGTTCAAGGGTTATTGAACCACCGATAGTATAAGCGATAATAGCTAAAGCTAAATTGGTCAACAATGGCGACCATGTTGAAATATCAAATCCAAAATAACCGCCTAATAAATCTTGCGACCAGATTAAACCTGCTAAAGCATACGCTGCAATGCGAGGAACTTTTAAACGTGATGCGACTAAACCTAGTAATAAACCACTGACTAATAACAATCCCAGTATTAAGAGTGGTGTGTAGTGCATTAGGAAAATAACCTGCTAATCAGCGAGCGATTATGTCTAATCAATTCATGTAATGATTTTGACAAATTGATGTTCAATGTCATGTCCATTTGTTCGATCTGTTGTCTCAATTTTTTTAATTTAGCACTCGTAATCGTCTGCATCATTGCCAAACTAATAACATTGCCTTTATTTTCAACCGGCAAAATCATAGTTCGTCCTTCAAAACTTTGATTGATACGTGCCATCGTTTGATTAAAGTGAGGCCGATCGCTGCCCCATAGATTAATGCTCATCACACCGTGTGCATCTAACAAGCCAGCACAGGCATCAAAAAAGGCTTGAACACCAACACTTGCGGCCATACCGACATGATCATAGGCATCAATTAACATCATGTCATACAGCTCCGCAGAATTAAAATAGCGTTGTTGCACAAACAAATAGCCATCACCAATATGAATGTTTAACCGTGGTTCATCTCGTGGCACGTTGAAATAGGTATGGGCTACATTAACAACATCTTGACGATATTCAACCACATCAATCTGGCAATTTGGATAATGATGTAATAAAAACTTAACTAAAGATCCGCCACCCAAGCCAACTACCAAGACGCGTTGTGGATTTGGATTGATAATAAGTGCCGACATCATTGCTTCGGTATATGACAATTGTAATGCGTAAGGTTGTCTTAACGACATGCTACTTTGGCGTGGAAATGTACCAAAATGCAGGGATCGTAGATCACCTAAATCAACCACTTCTATTACACCATCATCTGACTGTGACTGGTGTACAACTAAACCTTCATAATATAGACGCATTATTTAGTGTTTTCTTCATTAACAAATTGAGCTCGTAACCATCCTCGAATCGTAGCCATCAATAACGATTCTACGCCTGTAAAATCATGATCTGCCACCGCTAAACGACGTTCAGAAAAATTACTGTTATCAGTGCGTTTCATAAGTAATTTACGGTGTTGAACCGCATCAACAATACTGTTGTCATCGCGTTCACCATAGATATCCAGTATTGGTTGTTTCATCGTTTCAAATGGAGCATCTGCTTCAAGTTCTGGTGTTGCCACTAGAATTAATCCCATCATTGGAGTCGTGATTACATCAAGTAACGTAACAGCCGCTACACCACCCTGGCCATGACCTAACAACACGATACGACGAATATTTTTTGCGTTCAAAAATGCTAAGGCAGCCTCAACACGTTGCTGATTAGAAATCGCTGGTAATTTTATCTCTTTGTCCATAGACGAATCCTCTGATGGCGCTTCAGCCGGCTTTTCCGCTGGCTTTTGATCGCCTTCTACCGTTCCATCTAGTGATAGTGATGGTGACAACAAAATATTAGGCTCAGAAGGATAATCTAGTTCTAAGGTTAGCGTTGACCAACCTGATTGCGGAAGCTGATGACGTAGTGTCGATATCACACCGGGGCTATCGATACCTTGTGCAGCATCATGCAATAAAATCACTGCGCCATAATTTTCACCTAGTTGGTCAGCTAAAAATGTCGCCGCGATCTGTTGGTCTGCTACTGAAAAAGTTTGAAATCCATCAATCTCTCCTTGAAAATGCAACATTGCTGTATCACTCTCAGCTGAGTTCATACTGTCAGCGACATCTGCAGATTCTTCTGCTAGAAGCGTGTGTGAATGAATAATTAGCAACAGCACGCAACATAAAATGCGTTTAAATTCGGTCACCAGCAGTTCCTTAATAACAATGCTTTTATAAAATAAGCTCCAGTATAATCAGCTGTCATTATTTACAAAAGCTGAAAAAAGCAATCACATGCGGTAAAGTACAGTGTTTTTACCCAGAACTATCTACACATTAACAAACAAAAGAGTAAATACTATGGCTGATTTTAAAATCGCACCCTCAATCCTTTCTGCAGACTTTGCCCGCTTAGGTGAAGAAGTTGACAACGTGTTAGCTTCTGGCGCTGACATCGTTCACTTCGATGTTATGGACAACCACTATGTTCCAAACCTAACTATCGGTCCATTGGTGTGTGAAGCGTTACGCAAACATGGCGTTACGCATGAAATCGACGTACATCTAATGGTGAAACCAGTAGATCGTATTATCCCTGATTTTGCTAAGGCAGGCGCAACATTCATTACCTTCCACCCTGAAGCATCAGAACATATTGATCGCAGCCTACAATTGGTTAAAGCTGAAGGCTGTAAAACAGGCTTGGTCTTCAACCCAGCAACACCATTATCTCTAGCGCAACATGTATTAGATAAAGTTGATCGTATTTTATTAATGTCAGTCAACCCAGGTTTCGGTGGTCAATCTTTCATTCCACACACATTAGATAAATTACGTGAAGCTCGTAAAATGATTGATGAAAGCGGCTATGACATTGACTTAGAAATTGATGGCGGCGTCAACGTTAAAAATATTCGTGAAATTGCTGAAGCAGGCGCACGTACATTTGTTGCTGGCTCAGCTGTATTTGGCGCTGCTAATGCTAGCGATCCTCATCAATATGAAACAGTAATTGCTGCTTTACGTGCCGAATTAGCCCAAGCAAAAATCTAACGCTAATGGCACTCAAAAAACCAGAGATGGTATTGATTGATCTTGATGGCACGCTAGTCGATAGCGTGCCAGATCTCGCTTGGTGTGTGGACGAAACCATGAAAGCACTTGATATGCCTGTCAGAGGTGAATCAAAAGTGCGAAATTGGGTAGGCAATGGTGTACCACGACTCATCGAAAGAGCACTTATCGATCAATTAGATGGTTCGCCAAGTGACGCCCTTTTTGCCAAAGCGGCCCCCATTTTTATGGCGCTTTATGCAGAAAACTCAAGTAAACGCAGTCAACTCTACCCCCATGTTGCTGAAGGTTTGCAGTGGTTGAAAAATCAAGGCATACGTATCGGCTGTGTCACTAATAAAGACGAGCAATTTACCCTACCTATTTTAAAAGATTTAGGTATTTATGATTTCTTTGAAATCGTAATTTGTGGCGATACCTTACCTCTAAAAAAACCCGATCCTGCACCACTACTTCATGGCGCTAATTTTTTTGGTGTTAAACCAGAAAATGCCATGATGATTGGTGACTCGATTAGTGATGTTAAAGCCTCGCGCGCAGCTGGATTTCAAATCGTATGTATGAGCTATGGTTATAACCATGGTGTAGACATTCGTACTGCAAATCCTGATGCCGTCATTGATTCATTTGCTGAGTTGAACAGCGTATTTTAGAACTTACATTCATGAACCAAGCACAATTCGATAATTTAGCTCAACAAGGTTACAACCGCATTCCAATTGCACGAGAAGTCCTTGCAGATCTTGATACCCCGTTAAGTACCTACTTAAAGTTGGCCGATGTCCCCTATTCATATTTATTTGAATCGGTGTACGGTGGCGAAAAATGGGGCCGATATTCGATCATTGGTTTACCGAGTGAAACAATTGTGCGTATTACCGGACATGATGTTGAAGTTAAACATCGTGGTGAGGTTATCGAACAAACAACTGTTGATGATCCTTTAACTTGGATTGAAACATTTAAACAACAGTATAAAGTGCCAAATTTAGATGAGTTACCACGCTTTAATGGCGGCTTAGTCGGTTATTTTGGTTACGATACGGTGCGGTATGTTGAACCTCGTTTAGGCGATTGCCCAAACCCGGATCCACTAGGCTGTCCAGATATTTTGCTGATGGTATCAAACGACTTAATTGTCTTTGATAACTTAAGTGGCCGTTTGTATATTATCGTTCATGCTGATCCCGCCACGGACAATGCCTACACAAAAGCGCAATCTAGTCTTGATACATTAACAACTCACCTTCGTTCTGCCACACCTAAATACACATCTTCAAATATCGGCAAAATAGTTGATGAACACGATTTTAAATCTGGATTCACGCATGATGGTTTTATTGATGCTGTAAATAAAGCCAAGCAATACATCACTGATGGTGACATTATGCAGGTAGTGTTATCACAGCGTTTATCCATTCCTTTTTCTGCACAACCGATTGATTTATATCGCGCTTTACGCACCTTAAATCCTTCTCCGTACATGTATTATCTTAATTTAGATGATTTCCATATTGTTGGTTCATCACCTGAAATACTTGTTCGTATGGAAAACAACATCATCACCGTGCGTCCTATTGCTGGAACACGTCCTCGTGGTAAAACCCCCGAAGAGGATCTAGCACTTGAGCAAGATTTGCTTAATGATCCGAAGGAATTAGCCGAGCACTTAATGCTGATTGACCTTGGGCGCAATGATGCCGGACGTGTTAGTCAAATCGGTTCAGTCAAACTGACCGATAAGATGATTGTTGAACGTTATTCGCATGTTATGCATATTGTGTCTAACGTTACCGGAGACGTTGTGCCAGAAATGACATGTCTTGACGCACTTCGTGCCACCTTCCCAGCGGGTACTGTTAGCGGTGCAGCCAAAGTACGTGCGATGGAAATAATTGATGAACTCGAACCTGTTAAACGTGGTGTTTATGCCGGTGCTGTCGGTTATTTATCATGGTCAGGTAATATGGACACTGCTATTGCGATTCGCACAGCAGTCATCAAAGACAATACACTTCATATTCAAGCTGGTGCGGGTATTGTTTATGATTCAGTTCCAGAAATGGAATGGCAAGAAACAATGAATAAAGCACGTGCTGTTTTTCGTGCTGTGGCAATGGCTGAAGCAGGCTTGGAAACATCAAAACATAAGTAATTCAACGATAGAGTTAACTTTATTGCTGATTATTACTATTATAGCTTTGGTTTGAAGCTAATTAATCTTGTGATGAAGGACTGCAATGCAAATACGTGTATTGGGCTGTAACGGTGGCATTGGAAGTGACTTAAGAACAACTTCCTATTTGCTGAATGGCACTATTTTGCTAGATGGCGGCACAGGTATTGGCGAATTAACATTGGATGAAATGCTTGCTATCCGTCAAGTTGTTCTAACCCATGCTCATCTCGATCATGTATCAGGTCTAGCCTTAATGATCGCCAGTATCTATGATGATATGCAGCACCCAATCACTATCTATGCCCCTCCTCATGTGCTTTCGGTACTGAAAATCAGTTTGTTCAATTGGCAGTTATGGCCTGACTTTACTGAACTACCAGATGACGATAATCCCTGTGTTCGCCTACATGCAGTTGAGCAAGATACAAGCTTTCCAATTACTAATGAAATCAGTATCTATCCAGTTATACTGAGCCACACTGTAGAGAGTTTTGCCTATATCATAACGAGTTCAGAAACGAACTTTTGTTTCTGTGGTGATACTGGCCCAACGGAAAAGTTATGGCAACAACTTAACCAACTCGATCATATTGATCATGTCATGATAGAAGTATCTTTTCCTAATGAAAGTCATATTTTGGCTATGCAGTCTGGGCACCTTACGCCGGATTTGTTGGCAAACGACCTAACCCAGCTTAAGCATTCGCCAGTAATTCATATTCATCATATAAAACCCGGCTGCGAAGATCGGGTTATCAAACAATGTTATGAAACCTTGACTAATTATTCATTGAATATTGTAAAACTTAATACAAGCTTGAACCTGTCACCTGGTCACTATTAAACAATGGAGTGAATGTTTATGGCACAGAAAATCGAACAGCACCTTAAAAAATTAATTGATGTCGGACTATCATTATCTGCTGAAAAAGACAGTGCCCTACTCCTCGAAAAAATATTGTTAGCCGCCAAAGAGATCGCTCATGCTGATGGTGGAACAATTTACACTGTTAAAGGCGAAAGATTCCTACAAATGGACATTGTCAGAAATGACAGCCTTAATATTGCAATGGGAGGCAGTAGTAAACAATCGACAAGCTTTGCTCCGCTACCGCTTTACTTGGAGAACGGCGAACCTAATTATTCAAACGTCGTAACCTGTGCTATCCATGATGATCAAATCATAGATATTAAAGATCGTCACAAAGATAAACATTTTGATTTTTCTGGTGCACAGAAGTTTGATGAATCAACCGGCTACAACTCCATTTCGTTCTTAACAATTCCGATGAAAGATCATAAAGGCGAAATGATTGGAGCACTTCAATTAATTAATGCCTTAGATCCAAAAGGCAACATCGTTCCCTTCAATATGCAAGATGGTTTATTAATTAAAGCACTAGCATCTCAAGCAGCAATCGCATTAACTAATAAAAACTTAATTGATGAATTAGAAGCATTATTCGAATCATTTATTAAAATGATTGCCGATGCCATTGATGAAAAATCCCCTTATACCGGTGGCCATTGTCGTCGTGTTCCTGAGTTAACTATCATGCTGACAGAAGCAGTTCATGATGCTACAACAGGTCCATTAAAAGACTTCTCAATGACAGAAGATGACCGCTATGAATTAAAAGTAGCATCGTGGTTACATGATTGTGGAAAAATCACCACGCCTGAATATGTCGTTGATAAAGCCACAAAACTAGAAACAATTTATGATCGTATTCATGAAGTAAATGTACGTTTTGAAGTAGCTAAACGTGATCTGGACATTAAATTTCTAAATCAAAAATTAGCTGCTGCCGAAACAGGAAAAACCTTAGATACAAAAATACTCAAACAACACGAGCAAGCACTAGAGCAATTGATGTCCGATCGAGAATTTATTAATCGACACAATACCGGCGGTGAGTTTATGTCACCTGAGGATCAGCAACGGGTTGCAGAAATCGCCAACCGTTATAACATTACTAATTATCAAAATAAGACCCTGCCGATTTTATCTGACAATGAAGTATTAAATATGCAGATATCACGTGGCACCCTCAATGATGAAGAACGTCAGATTATTAATAAACATATCAACGTCACCATCGATATGTTGAAAGGACTTAAACTGCCACGTCACCTCAAAAATGTGCCCGAAATTGCAGGTGGCCATCATGAACGTATGGATGGTAAAGGTTATCCATTTGGCTTAACACGTGAACAAATGTCGGTTCAGACCCGGGTTATGGGTATTGCCGATATCTTTGAAGCATTAACCGCAGCCGATCGTCCTTATAAGAAGGCAAAACTGATCTCAGAATCATTAGCCATCATGAAGCGTATGAAAGATACCAACCACATTGATCCTGACATATTTGACATCTTTATTCGCGAAGGCATTTATCTCAAGTACGCAAAAACCTTCTTAAAAGACTATCAAATTGATCATGTTAATGTTGAAGAGCTGCTTAGCTAGTGCGTTTCTTTAAGTCTACTTTTTTCTATCGTAGTCTTGTATGTCTTATCATAACCTTCTGTTTTTTATTACATACCGCTGAACGTATTACTATTCCACTATTAAACAAAGTGGAAAACATAGTTTATGACCTGCGTTTATCGTTAACGACACCTAATACAATCGATGACAAAATCGTCATCATTGATATTGATGAAAAAAGTCTAGCAAACGAAGGTCGTTGGCCTTGGTCTCGTGACAAACTAAGTTATCTGGTTGATATTTTATTTGATTATTACCAAATACAATTACTTGGCTTTGATATTGTGTTTGCAGAACCAGACACCAGTTCTGGTTTAAATCTACTTGAAACATTACAAGCTAAACAATTAGCAGATAATCCTGAGTTTAATAGCGTTGTTGAAACCATAAAACCACAATTAGCCTTTGATACATTATTTGCAAAGAGTATAAAAGATAGACCAGTAGTAATGGGCTATTACTTTAATTCAAATAATACCAATATCAATCCAAATAGTGCCCTTCCTCCGCCCATTGGTCACATTGCTGATTTTCCCTCCGTCAATCTTTTAAAAGCAGAAGGATTTGGTGGTAATTTAGCCGAATTACAAAACGTAGCTGTTGCTGGAGGGTATTTCAATAATGACTCTGTCGATTCGGATGGTAGTTTCCGACGACTTCCTATGCTGATGGCCTATCAAGACAACATATACGAAACACTATCATTAGCCATGTATAGACGTCTGTTAGGTTCACCACCACTGCAATTTGGCTATGGCCAAGGTTATGCAGATCAACAACGAATTGAATCAATTAAATTTGATGATTTAACTATTCCTGTTGATGAACAGGCTATCGCCCTTGTTCCATATCGAGGTAAGCAAGGTAGCTTTAATTACATCTCAATAACTGACATCCTAAATGCTGAAGTATCGCCTGAGCAACTCGAAGGAAAAATCGTTATTATGGGCTCAACTGCAGCGGGAATATTAGATTTACGTACTACGCCTGTACAAAATGTTTATCCAGGCGTTGAAGTCCACGCTAATTTACTCAGTGCTATGCTTGA
>JBFIJJ010000044.1:0-15567 GCA_041600795.1 Methylophagaceae bacterium
ACGGAAATAATTTTGGAACGTTATTGACGCTAAGGTTTGATTTTCATGCTGAATTTCAACACCTTCTTTTGCTTCTACCGCTTGATGCAAACCTTCTGACCAGCGGCGTCCAGGCATAGTACGACCAGTAAATTCATCAACAATAACGATCTGATTGTCTTGCACTATGTAATCCACATCGCGCTGGAATAAAACATGCGCGCGTAATGCTGCTGTAACATGATGCATTAAACCTATATTAGCTGCATCATATAAACTTGCGTTTGGATCTAACAGGCCAATTTCAATCAGTAGATTTTCAATTTTTTCATGGCCAGCTTCAGTGAAGTGAACTTGTTTGGCTTTTTCATCTAAGGTGTAATCACCAGCAACTTCTACTTCATCACCTTCACCAATTTGTTGGCTTAAGTTAGGGATTAAAACATTGACGCGTCTATATAGCTCAGAACTATTTTCGGCCTGACCAGAAATAATAAGTGGGGTACGTGCTTCATCAATAAGGATTGAATCGACCTCGTCCACTACTGCAAAATTCAGGCCTCGCTGTACTTTTTCCTCAAGGCTAAAAGCCATATTGTCACGTAAATAATCAAAACCAAACTCATTATTGGTACCGTAGGTAATATCGGCAGCATACGCTTCACGACGTTGATCCTGTGGCATACCTGAAATGATAACGCCCGTAGATAATCCTAGGAAACCATAAAGCTGTCCCATCAGAGCGGCATCACGCTGAGCAAGGTAATCATTAACAGTAACTAAGTGAACCCCTTCACCTTCAAGTGCATTCAAATAAATTGATAGGGTCGCGACTAACGTTTTACCTTCACCGGTTCGCATCTCGGCAATTTTACCGTCGTTGAGAACCATACCACCGATTAATTGCACATCGAAATGTCGCATTCCAAGTACACGTTTACTGGCTTCTCGAACTACAGCAAAGGCTTCCGGTAAAATATCATCGAGCGATTGTCCATCGGCTAGGCGCTGTTTGAACTCAGCTGTTTTAGCTTGTAAGGCAGCATCATCTAATTGTTCAATTTCGGGTTCAAAGCTATTTATTTGATCGACAATTTTACGTAACTGTTTAAGCACCCGTTCATTTCGACTGCCAAAGATTTTGCTGAAAAACTTGCTTACCATTACTCAATACTACCTGTATTTTGACAGTCAACCTGTCTGAAATTATTCGAAAAATCGCGTGATTATAACGTGTGGGGCTTATCTGGTCTATTTAGACATGTGGGGGACATTTAAAGATAATGCAAGCCTTATCGCTTCACAAATTTGTATGGGTTAACTGATTTTCCATCACGTAGGACTTCAAAATGGACATGAGGCCCTGTAGATCGGCCAGTTGATCCCATTAATGCAATAGCCTGACCTTTTGACACTTTCTCACCCAGACTAGCTATAACCGTTTTATTGTGGGCATACCGTGTGACATAACCGTTACCATGATCAATTTCTACTAGTTCACCATAACCACTACGTCGCCCCTTCCAACTGATAATACCGTCGGCGACAGCATAGACTTTACTGCCTTCTTTACCAGCAAAATCTAATCCCTTATGAAATACTTTTTTGCCATTAAACGGATCTGTGCGATAGCCAAAATAGGATGAAATCCAACCACCTTTAATCGGCTTGCCACTCGGTATCGCTGATTTAATGGTATCTTCGGTTAGCAGATAATTCTGTAAGTGGCTTAATTGCAAAGACTGTTTACTTAAGCTTTGTTCCAATGAGGAAAGATTAAGCGCAAAATCGTCTTCACTAAAAGAAATACCTTCTTGTTCAATACCACCTTGTCCAGGTTCTTCATCGAGTAAAAATTCACTAGTATCAAATCCTGAAATCATAGCCAATTTTTCTGTAAGCGCCTTCAAACGTATTGTTTCAGCCTGCAAACCACCTAACCGTTTTGCAAAATAAGCTTGGACTTGATCGTTTTGCTCAGTCGTAGTTTCAGTATTATTATTGGCTAAGTTGGGAATGGCTTGAACAAGTGGTCTTGGTATATTGCTATCTGGAGTCTGGAGGGTTAGTTTATTGAGGAATGATGCGGAGGCAAAAATAATGCTTAGACAGATAAGAAATGCAGTGGCTAATTTAAATGGCGTTAAATGCCAATGTTTATGAGTCTTCCCATTTGGTGAGATAATGATAATCTGCATGTTTGCCCTTACTATTGGTTCACAACTACCATTATGAAAAATAGACTCAATCACATAACAAATGTCTATCAACAAAACGATATGTTGAAAAGGTTATCCCAACATACTCAGCTATTAGCTCAGCTTAATCACGTACTTCAACAATCTTTACCGCCACAGTATTCAGCACATTGTCGGCTTGCAAATATCAAAGACGATACCCTGATTATTCACACAGATAATGCATCATTTGCCAGTATGGTTAGATTTCAAGCACCTATACTTTGTAAAACCCTATCAGATCAGCTTGGCCAATCATTTCGTAAAATAGTAGTCAAAGTCAAACCGCATCATATACCACTTAACAACCCTAATACAAATACGCTTTCGATGCCTGAAGATGCTGCTAAGACCATACAACAAACTGCACAAGATCTTGAAGATGGTCCTCTTAAAACTGCACTTGAAAAATTAGCTAAACGCCAATCTTAAGACACTATCGAAGCAGCAGGGCGACTGAATACGATAGGTGCATCTTTTTCATCTTCAAATGTTACTAATTCCCACGCATCTTCTTGAGCTAATAACTTGCGTAGTAGTTTGTTATTAACCTCATGGCCAGATTTATAGCCACTAAATGAGCCAATCAGGCTATATCCAAGTAAATATAAATCACCAATTGCATCTAATACTTTGTGGCGTACAAACTCATC
Organism: Methylophagaceae bacterium; assembly: GCA_041600795.1. Classification (GTDB taxonomy): domain Bacteria; phylum Pseudomonadota; class Gammaproteobacteria; order Nitrosococcales; family Methylophagaceae. Next base: position 2,870 of record JBFIJJ010000044.1, read on the forward strand.
CTCATAACGAAGGCCATCTTCGTTAAGCACTCGATAATCATCAACGACAATGGCATTGTCAATACTTCCGCCAAGGGCAAGATTATTTTCTCTTAGCTTTTCGATATCCTTCATAAAACCAAATGTACGTGCTCGACTCACTTCTCGTACAAATGATGTTGATGAAAAATCAACTTCTACCTGCTGGGGACGGCCAGTAAAAGCGGGATGTTGAAAATCAATAGTGAAACTAACCTTAAACCCATCAAATTCTTCAAACTTAGCCCATTTATCACCATCTTCTAACATGACAGGCTGTTTGATTCGAATAAATTTTTTGGCGGCAGCTTGTTCTTCAATACCAGCTGACTGAACTAAAAATACAAACGGTCCTGCACTTCCATCCATGATTGGAACTTCAGCGGCATTTAAGTCGATATAGGCATTATCGATACCTAAACCGGCAAACGCTGAAAGTAAGTGCTCAACTGTCGATACTTTGTGACCATGTTCGATCAAGGTAGTTGAAAGTGCGGTTTCACCAACATTTTCAGCTTTGGCATGAATTTCCACAACAGGATCTAAATCAACCCGTCGAAATACAATGCCAGTATCTGGGGCAGCAGGCCGCAAGGTCAAATAGACCGTATCTCCACTATGCAACCCAACACCGGTCGCACGAATCACATTTTTCAATGTTCGTTGCTTAATCACGGCGCAATCCCCCATACTCGTTTAAATTGATCGGAACATAATATCACATGCTAACTCATATCAGCCATATGTAATCTCAGAACCCTAGTCAGCCTGACGACGCAAAAATGCTGGAACATCAAGATATTCCATATTCACATCACTATTGGCAACATGTTTATTTTGAGCTAAACCTTTTTGACGAATTATGGTTGGTTCATCATAGTTGATATCAATAGGTTTTTTCACAATCTCAATTTGACTTGCAATTACTTCAGGAGTTGCAACCACTTTTGCGGCATGTGGTGAGCCTAAACCTGTTGCTACTACCGTTACGCGTAATTCATCCGTCATTTCAGGATCAATTACTGTTCCAACAACAACGGTTGCATCTTCAGAGGCAAAGTCCTTAACAATATTACCAACAGCCTCAAATTCAGCGATAGTCATATCTAAACCAGCAGTAATATTAACCAAGACACCGCGAGCACCAGCTAAGTCGACATCTTCTAATAATGGACTTGAAACGGCATATTGTGCCGCTTCGACAGCACGATTTTCACCTGTCGCGCGTCCAGTACCCATCATTGCCATACCCATTTCTGACATTACTGTTCTAACGTCGGCAAAGTCGACGTTAATCATACCTTCACGCGTGATTAATTCAGCAATACCTTGTACTGCGCCAAGTAAAACGTCATTTGCTGCTTTAAATGCATTCAACAAACTCATTTCTTTGCCCAACACTGCAAGCAATTTTTCATTTGGAATGGTAATTAATGAATCAACATGCTGGCTCAATTCTGCCAAACCTGCATTGGCTACTTTCAAACGTTTGCTACCTTCGAATGGGAATGGTTTAGTAACAACGGCTACTGTCAAAATTCCCATTTCTTTAGCAACTTGAGCCACAACTGGCGCAGCACCCGTTCCTGTTCCACCGCCCATACCAGCAGCGATAAAGATCATGTCAGCACCTTTAATCACTTCCATGATGCGTTCACGATCTTCTAATGCAGCCTGACGACCAATATCAGGATTAGCACCGGCACCCAAACCTTTGGTGATATCAGTACCTAATTGTAGATGTGTTGTTGCAGCACTTTTACGTAATGCTTGTGCATCAGTATTAGCACAAATGAAATCTACACCTTCAATTTCATTGAGTACCATATGCTCCAAAGCATTACCACCGCCTCCTCCAACACCAATTACTTTAATAACCGCGTTTTGTGTATATGTGTCGATAAGTTCAAATGTCATTTTTTCTCTCCCCAGAGTTACTACAGTTTAATATTTAAATTTGTTTTCGTTATTGCCTAAAAATTGCCCTGAAACCAGCTTTTCATCCTTGCCAGCATAGATTTCATCCCACTACCTTTTTTCATTTCTGTTTGTCCAAGTGATTCTTCTTCGTAACCAAATAACAACAAGCCCACACCAGTTGCATGTATAGGATTACGAACAACTTCTACTAATCCACCCACATGCTGTGGCAAACCTAATCTAACGGGTAGATGAAACACTTCCTCTGCCAGCTCAATTACACCTTCCATCTTCGAGCTACCACCTGTTAACACCACACCTGCTGCTAACAGCTCTTCAAAGCCACTTCGTCTTAATTCTGCCTGCACTAACATCAACAGTTCTTCATAGCGTGGCTCAACAACTTCGGCTAATGTCTGTCTCGCTAATTGACGTGGAGGCCTGTCGCCGACACTGGGCACTTCAATTGTTTCGTCTTCACGTGCGAGTTGGGTTAATGCACAGGCATACTTCATTTTGATTTCTTCGGCATATTGCGTCGGAGTTCTTAATGCAACAGCAATGTCATTGGTGACTTGATCACCAGCAATCGGAATGACAGCGGTATGACGAATAGCACCATCAATAAACACCGCTATGTCTGTTGTGCCACCACCGATATCCACTAAACACACGCCTAATTCTTTTTCGTCATGTTCTAATACTGAATAGCTTGATGCCATTTGTTCTAAGATGATGCCATCGACTGATAAACCACATCGTTCTATACATTTGCTGATGTTTTGAGCGGCACTGACAGCCCCCGTAATAAGATGTACTTTTGCCTCTAAACGAACACCTGACATACCAATAGGCTCACGTATGCCCTCTTGGTTATCAATAATGTATTCCTGAGGCATGACATGCAGTAATTGTTGATCTCCTGGAAAATGCACCGCTTTTGCCGCATCTAATACGCGGTCGATATCACCTTGCGTTACTTCTTTATCTCGTATCGCAACAGTGCCATGTGAGTTCAAACTACGAATATGGCTACCTGCAATTCCCGCATAAACAGAATGGATCTGACAACCGGCCATCAACTCTGCTTCTTCTACTGCACGCTGAATGGATTGCACTGTTGACTCGATATTAACGACAACACCTTTTTTCATACCTCGTGCTGGGTGTGAACCTATACCAATAATCTCTAGCTTCGGCTCACTCGGGCCTGGGTTAGGTATCGGTGCAGCCACAATTGCAACCACTTTAGATGTGCCAATATCTAGTCCGACGATTAAATCTCTATCACTTTTTTTTGTCATAACCATCACACTGTTCCATTAAAATCAGGTTTTTTATCGTGTTTCCACTGTACTGCTAAGCCATTGGTATAACGCATATCCATGGCTTGTATTTGTTGTTGAAAGTCTTTTAATCCATGCTCAAAAACATGTATGAAGCGTTCGAAACGTTTTTCACTATCATCACGTCCTAACTTGACGCTAATGCCATTGGTGAAACTGAGAGACCATGCTCTTCTTCCATCCATTTCTAAACGTTCAATTGTTAAATCTTGCTGACGCAACATTGCTTTCATTTGCTGATATCGCTGTGTCACCATCAGGTGATTCTGCTCTGGTCCACTCAACACAGCTAAGCCAGAAGGAAAGCTGTCTGTGGGTGGAAAAAACAAGGTGCCATCACTGCTAATTAAACCGTTATCACCCCACTGAGCTACAGCGTCATGCTCATCAACAATAAAATGTAAGCTATCAGGCCAAATACGTCGGATCTGCAACTGTTTGACCCACGGTAGTGATTCACCAGCGTGCCTAAGACCGGCAACATCTACATTCATGAAACTGCCTCGGGCATATGGACTTACCGCAGCCACAAACTCATCACGATTAACATGATTAAATTCACCTTCAACGGTCACATGTAAAATAGGCAAGGTATCGTCTTGAACTAGATAAATAGCCCCCGTCAGTGATACAAGTACAAACACAACAGCCAATGTATGTTTAATAAAATGTTGCCAAACGATCGGTTGACGCTCTTTACGAACCGGCTTACGACTGGCACCGCGTTTTGTGGTGGTGTTGAAAATCATAACGTCACCTCAACACTGGATTCCAAAATCTGCCAAACTAAGTCATTAAAGCTACGTCCAGATTGTTTTGCTGCCATCGGTACCAAACTATGATCGGTCATTCCGGGTACGCTATTGGCTTCTAACAAATAAAACTTACCCGCTTGATCACGCATAAAGTCAATCCGACCCCAGCCTTTCATGCGTAATGCATTAAAAGCATCTAAGGCTAACTGCTGACAGTACTTTTCATCGTTGTCAGCTAAACCACACGGGCAAAGATATTGAGTGGTATTTGCTTTATATTTAGCTTCAAAGTCATAAAACTCATGTGGCGTTTTCAATTGAATAACCGGCAACGCCTGCTGATCTAAAATAGCAACGGTATATTCTTCACCTGAAATCCAGGTTTCAACGATCACTTCTGCATCGTAGTTAGTTGCTAACGTAATTGCCTTAGCTAAGTCATCTTTCGAATTAACCTTGGTCATGCCGATACTTGAGCCTTCATTGACAGGTTTGACCATCAACGGCAGGCCTAATCGGGCTACTAAATCGTTAACATCACTATCAATAGTGACCTGTTCAAATGCAGCTGTAGGCAAACCTTGTTGCAACCAGATTTGCTTGCTAATCATTTTATTCATTGATAACACGGCACCGGTGACATCACTACCGGTGAATGGAATCGCTAATGACTGCAACACTCCTTGGATTTGACCATCTTCACCACCTCGACCATGTAACACATTAAAGGCGCGATCGAACTTACCTGCTAACAGTTGTTGACTGATATCTAATCCGACATCAACTTTATGGGCATCAACACCTTGTTCTAACAATGCAGTTAACACGGCTTGGCCACTAATTAATGAAATTTCGCGTTCCGCAGAGAGTCCGCCCATCAACACAGCAACTTTGCCAAATGCACTCGCAGACATTATGTGTGAATTACTCATGCCTGCTCCCCTATGATGTGGACTTCGGGTTTTAAACGTATGCCTTGTGCTGTCTCGACTTTTTGCTGCACTAACTTAATTAATGTCTCAATATCTGCTGCTGTTGCCGCATTATCACTAACGATAAAATTGGCATGTTTTTCAGAGACTTGGGCACCACCAACGCGCAGACCTTTAAGCCCTGTAGCTTCAATTAAACGACCTGCAAAATCATTTTCAGGATTCCTGAAAACCGAACCAGCACACGGTTGATTGGTTGGTTGGCTGAGATTACGTCTTTTCAATAGCGTTTTAATCAGATCAAGTTCAACATCAGCATCACCTTGTTCAAACGTAAATATCGCTGACACAAACCATTCATCTACTGGCCCTTTAACGTGTCTATAAGCTATCTCAAAATCACTCGGCTGATGTTGTTTGAATTCGCCTTGTCTATTAACGGTGGTTACTTGTGTTACATACGACCATGTTTCTGCTTGATGGGCACCTGCATTCATTGCTAAAGCACCACCAATTGTGCCTGGAATGCCAGCCAAAAATGCTGCACCTGACAAACCTGATTTTGCTGCTTGCTTGGCTAATTTACTGCAGTAAACACCCACTTCAGCTATAACTGTCTGGCCGATGACGTCAATATCTTGTAGTGCCCCAGCCGTCGCAATAACAGTGCCTGGGAAACCGCCATCACGGATTAATAAATTGCTACCTAAGCCCAACCATAAAATCGGCTCATCCGCTGGAAGTTGAGCTAAAAACACAGCAAGATCCTGACGATCTTTTGGTTTATAAAAGCGGTGAGCAGTGCCACCCACACGCCACGATGTGTATTTTGATAATGGCTCATTAAGACTTAATTCGCCTTGCAAATTATTAAACAAGGCAACCATTAACCTTGTACTCCGAGTTTTGCTTCTAACTCACGCGCGATCACACCGATATCGCCAGCACCCATTGTCAGCAACACATCGTTGTTTGTTAATAAGCCCGGTAAAATGTCATATAACGCCTCGCGGCTTTCAACAAACACTGGTTCAACTTGTCCACGTAGACGTATAGCACGACATAAACTTTTACTATCCGCTCCGGCAATTTTGCTTTCTCCTGCTGGATATACTTCTAACATCACCAACACATCAACTGTTGATAAAATCTGAGCAAAGTCTTCGAATAAATCGCGTGTACGACTATAGCGATGTGGTTGAAATACCACCGCTAAACGCCGATCAGGCCAGCTAGCACGGGTTGCGGCAATCGTTGCCGCCAATTCTGTTGGATGATGACCATAATCATCAATCATCAAGACCTTATTATTTTGAACAGATAATTCACCCAGAATATTAAATCGACGTCCAACCCCTGAAAATTTGGTCAGCCCTGCTTGGCACGCTTCCACCGATACACCCAAATTTCTTGCAATAATGATCGCTGCGGTTGCATTTAAAGCATTGTGCAATCCTGGCATATTAAGTGTTACATCAAAACGTTCATTGCTTCTGTTGTCTGTCACCGTAAAATGACTTTGGCCATTGGCTTGTTGTAATTGCGAGATTTGTAAATCGGCATCGTCAGCCATGCCGTAGGTCAATACTGGCCGTGTCACTTCGGGCAAGATACTTCTTACAACAGGATCATCAATACACATCACGGCTAAACCGTAAAATGGCAAATGATGTAAAAATTCAATAAATGTATCTTTTAATTTGTTGAAGTCACCGTCATACGTTGCCATATGATCTTCATCGATATTGGTAACAACGGAAATAACGGGCTGTAAATATAGGAATGAAGCATCACTTTCATCTGCTTCTGCCACTAAATAACGTCCACTGCCTAATTTTGCATTGCTGCCGGCACTGTTTAAGCGTCCACCAATTACAAAGGTTGGATCTAATTCGCCTTCACTTAATAATGCTGCAACCAAACTCGTGGTAGTTGTCTTACCATGAGTGCCTGCTACGGCTATACCGTAACTAAAACGCATTAATTCAGCCAACATCTCAGCACGTGGCACGACTGGAATTCGTGCTTCCTTAGCTGCCACTAGCTCTGGATTTGCCTGATCAATGGCTGTCGACACAACAACAACATCAGCACCAGATAAATAACTAGCGTCATGACCAATTTTCACGGTTGCACCTAATTCTCGCAAATGGGCAATAAGTGTGTTTTCACTTAAATCTGAACCTGAAACCTGATAGCCCAAATTCAATAACACTTCCGCTATGCCACCCATTCCGACACCACCGATACCGATGAAGTGAATATGTTTAACTCGACTTTGCATTGCTGATGTAAGTTTATCCATGGCAAACCTCTTCACACACTTGGGCAATTGTTTTGGCTGCTTCTGGTTTAGCTTGAGTTCTTGCCGCTTTAGCCATTGCTAATAAATGCGCTTTATCCGTTAGTAATGAACGAATATGTTCAGCTAATTCGGTAGCTGACAACTCGCTATCTTTGATTAAATGGGCACCACCTGCCATCACTAATGCTGAGGCATTATGCGTTTGGTGATCATCAACCGCATAAGGATATGGCACTAACAATGATGCAACGCCAATAGCTGATAGTTCAGCGATAGTAAGGGCTCCCGCTCGACAAACCACTAAATCAGCCCATTGGTAGGCTTCAGCCATATCATCGACAAATGTTGTAATGTGAGCATTCACACCTGCTTTTTCATATGCTTTGTCACATTCTTCTTTATGTCTACTGCCACATTGATGTCTAACATGCGGACGCTGTTCCTCGTCGAATAATGCCAAAGCTTCTGGTAATACTGTATTTAGGGATTTAGCACCTAAGCTACCGCCAAGTACTAATAAATTTGCTCTAAGCTGTTGTTCTGAATTGCTAAAACGCTGTTCTGGTGGCGCCGAATTTGCAATTGACTCACGCACAGGATTACCGACCCATTCCGCATTAAACTCACTATCAAAACTATTTGGAAACGCTTCTAATACACGTTTAGCTAAACGAGCTAACAGTCTATTGGTAAGGCCAGGAATGGCATTTTGCTCGTGAATCACCAATGGTTTTCTTAATATCCATGCTGCAACGCCACCAGGACCTGAAGCAAAACCACCTAGTCCTAATACAACATCAGGCTTAATCTTTCTGATGGCAATCATAGCTTCAACGACTGCTTTTATTAATTTAAATGGCGCAAGTAACCAACCTAGAAGGCCATTACCACGTAAGCCATTTACATGGATTATAGTTAGTGGATATCCCGCATCTGGTACTAATTTAGATTCAATTCCTCTAGCGGTACCCATCCAATGAACTTCAGTACCTTGTTGTGCCAATACGTCGGCTACAGCTAAGGCCGGGAAAACATGTCCACCAGTACCACCAGCCATAATGAGAATACGTGAAATCATCGTTTTACCCTCACTGCTGCTTGTTCAGGGAAACGAGTTTCAAGATCAACACGAAATAATAGTGCTATCGCGATACATACCAACACTAAACTACTACCACCGTAGCTCATTAAAGGTAAAGTTAAGCCTTTAGTTGGTAATGCCCCCATGTTGACACCCATATTTACACAGGCTTGTAGCCCTAACCAAATACCAATGCCGTAGGCAATCTGAGCACCGAAGATCTGTCCAGCTAATTCAGCAGCACGACCAATTGCCAATGCTCGCCATACAAAAACTGTGAATAAAATTAGTACACTCATTGCACCTATCAGGCCCAGTTCTTCAGCAAGAATTGAATACAAAAAGTCAGTATGAGCCTCAGGCAAATAGAATAGTTTTTGCATACTGCTACCTAAGCCAACACCTAACCAATCACCACGGCCAAATGCGATCAATGCTTGGGTAAGTTGAAAACCACTACCAAAAGGATCGGCCCATGGATCCATAAAACTTTGTAGGCGTTGCATTCTATAAGGTGCAAACCAAACTAAAGCTGCAAATAACATCGCAAGAATGCCGATCAATGTGGCAAACACATCTAAACGCGCACCACCGAGAAATAACATCGCTAACACTGTTGATAAAATAACAACCACTGAGCCCATATCTGGTTGTATCAGAAGCAATAATGCCGCTACACCTAATAGAAATAGTGGGGCAAAGATTTTAAAGAAAGAAACCGTTAACTGGCCGTGATTACGCTGTAGATAATCAGCGATATACACGATCGAAAATAATTTTATTATTTCAGCCACTTGGACATTGACAGGGCCTAAAGGTAACCAGCGACGACTACCATTTACTTCCCGTCCTATACCTGGAATAAGCACTAGAATTAACAGTATTACTCCCACCATTAACAATGTAGGGGCTATTTGTCTCCAAGCTGATAAACGAATATTAATCACACCCCAAGCAAAGGCTAACCCAATGCAAGCAAAGACTAATTGTCTATTAAAGAAATAAAATGGCTGATGCAATTTATTATCAGCAATAGAGATCGAAGCTGATCCAACCATTACTAAGCCAATTCCTAGCAGCATCAGAACTGCAAACATTAGACTGCGATCCATGTTGTATGTCGGCAGCATCATGCGAGCACATCCTTGACTGCTTCAGCAAATTTCTCACCACGCTGGGCATAGCCTGAAAACATATCAAAACTCGCACAGGCGGGCGATAACAATACGATGTCACCTTTTTGGGCTATCTCATTCGCACGCTTAACCGCATCATTCATATCGATAGCATTTACTTTGATCAGACTTTTAGGCACAACCTGTTCAATTAGGTTGGCATCTTGGCCTAGTAAGACAATAGCGCGAACATGTGCTTTTAGAACCGGCGTCAGAGCAGAAAAGTCTTGATCTTTACCTACACCACCAGCAATTAAAATAATGTGACCACTATCAGCTAAACCTTCTATAGCGGCTATACATGCACCAACATTTGTTGCTTTTGAATCATCAATCCAACGAATGCCATCGTGTTCGGCTACTACGTTACAACGATGTGGTAAACCACGATAATTTTGTATCGCTGTTAACATTGCCAACATCGGCAATTCCATCACATAACCCAATACTAAGGCTGCTAATGCATTTGCCACATTATGCTTACCTGATATTTGCATTTCATTGACAGCAAGCAATGCATGATCAGACTGCGCTAACCAAAGTTCGCCATCTCGTGAAATAACCCCAAAGTCGTCATTTTTAGGCTCGGCAAGCGTGAATCCGAGGTCATACCTATCAGCACTACTCCAAGCATTTACAATAGCGTCATCACGGTTGATTACTTTGACACCAGTACCACTATAAATTTTCGCTTTAGCATCTTGGTATTGTGCAACACTATCGTAACGATCCAGATGATCTGGACTGACATTAAGTACAACTGCAGCATACGCATCTAGTGATGATACTGTCTCTAATTGGAAACTCGACAGTTCGACAATGTAAAAATCTGGGGCAGGTTCTGTCAGCAATTCCAGTGCTGGCACACCTAAATTGCCACCAACCTGTACCTTTTTACCTGCTGTTACAGCCATTTCAGCAACCATGGTCGTGACAGTACTTTTGCCATTTGAACCTGTAATCGCAATCACTGGCGCATTGGCATAACGTGCAAACAACTCAATATCACCAATAATCTCTATACCCGCGTCTCGAGCTGCTTTAATTTCAGGCAACCTTGGATCTATACCCGGACTTAATACGATAATATCGCTTCTAAGTAACCACTCACTTTGGATGCCACCTGTTAAAATTAATACTTCAGGTAATTCAGCTTGTAATGTTGCTAACGCAGGTGGTTGATCACGCGTATCCATCACTGCGACAGCAAAGCCTTGCTTGACTAAAAATCGCGCGCACGACAATCCTGTTTGGCCTAGACCAATGATTAAAAATGACTGTGAATGCTCACTTTTATTCATAAGATCGCTCATCGAATTTTTAAGCTCGCCAAACCGACTAATACAAGAAATACGGTAATGATCCAGAATCGAACAATAATGCGTGGCTCTGGCCATCCTTTTAATTCATAGTGATGATGAATAGGCGCCATTAAAAATACGCGTTTACCACGAAGCTTGTACGAACCGACTTGAATTACAACGGATAGGGTTTCAATAACAAACACACCACCCATAATCAGTAAAACCAATTCTTGTCGAACCAACACAGCAACAATACCCAAAGCAGCACCTAAGGCTAAGGCCCCGATATCGCCCATAAAGACTTGAGCAGGATAGGTATTAAACCAAAGAAAACCTAGTCCAGCCCCAACCATAGTTGCACAGAAAACGGTTAACTCACCGGCACCTGGTATATATGGAATTGATAAATAGCGTGCAAATTCAGCATGGCCCGTAACATAGCTAAATAAAGCTAAGGCACCTGCAATCATCACTGTCGGCATAATAGCCAAACCATCGAGTCCATCGGTCAGGTTTACAGCGTTACTACTACCAACAACAACCAAATAAGTCAGTAACATATACCAACCACCCAACGGGATAATGATATCTTTGAAAAACGGAACAATAAGCTGCGTTTCAGCAGGAACTGAAGTTGTCAGATATAACGCAATAGCAGCACCAGCACCGACAACAGACTGCCAGAAATACTTATAACGGCTGAGCAAACCTTTAGGATCTTGACGTACTAACTTAATGTAATCATCAATAAACCCAATTACGCCAAATAGTAAGGTAACTAGCAGTACGACCCAGACATATCGACTACTTAGATTAGCCCATAACAATGTGCTAACTGCGATCGCAACCAAAATCAAAGCGCCCCCCATAGTTGGCGTGCCTGATTTACTTAAATGTGATTCGGGACCATCATTACGCACCACCTGACCAATTTGCTTAAAACTTAAATGACGAATCATGGTTGGCCCAACAATCAGTGCAATTCCAAGTGCAGTAACCACTCCCAAAATTGCTCTTAAGGTTAGATACTGAAACACATGGAAACCACTGTGATATTGTGCTAAATATTCGCTCAGATACAACAGCATCAGACTTCTCCTACTAGTGTTAACGCATCGGCTAACCTATCTAAACGCATAAAATGTGAGCCCTTGATCAAACAGGTCACACCCTTTTTAAGTTCTTGCTTTAGTACCGCTTGTAATGATTCTTGTGTTTCAAAATGGCTGGCACCATCACCAAAAGCTTGGCATGCTTGTTTACTTGCAGTGCCAACCGTAAATAAACGAGATACACCTATCTGTTTGGCATCCAGACCTAATTGACGATGGATAGTCACGCTGTTTTGTCCAAGCTCACCAAAGTCACCTAAAACTAACCAATGCTCATCATTAAAAGCGCTCAATGCTTTTAATGCCTGTGCATACGACGTTGGATTAGCGTTATAGCTATCATCAATTAAACGCGAGCCGTTGATTGCAGGACGAAGTTGCAAACGGTGAGGCACGGCTTTCATCTTAGATAAGCCACGCACTATCGCTTCAACTGGAATAGACAAGGCTTTAGTCACTGCAATAGCAGCGAGTGCATTTGCTACATTGTGTTTGCCAGGTAACGGTAATTTAATGAAGTGCATGACATTATCAATATTGGTCATAAACTGGCTTGATGAAGGCTCAAGTGTTAAATCTAATGCCTTAATATCCGCATCATTGTCTAAGGCAAAACTGACTGTATCATTAGGCTGGCACTGTTGTTTCCATTGTGTGGCATAGGGCATATCGGCATTAATCACTGCAATACCGCCACTTTTTAAACCATCATAAATAGCTGCTTTTTCCGTAGCCACGCCATCAATATCA
>JBFIJJ010000045.1:0-15519 GCA_041600795.1 Methylophagaceae bacterium
ACAATTAACGTTTGAATGAATGTTGCGTCGTTGCAACACCTGTATTCAGACTGCAACAATAATAGCAGGATGCGTGCCACCCACAAAACCACCAATAAAAACAGTGTGATACGCATAAATACGTATTTTCTATTTTATCTGGGCGCACAAAACCAGTGCTTTATCAATGGTTTTGCACCTAAGTGGTGCGTTATGCTGCCGTTGGAGAGAAATAATGGTGCAATTGCGTTTTACTGATATGATCGTTGCCATCAAAAATAGTCAGGTTTAGTAATTCATGTTGTATCCACAAATTGACCCAGTCGCATTATCGTTAGGACCGATTCAAGTCCATTGGTATGGACTAATGTATTTGTCCGGTTTTGTTGCAGCATGGTGGTTGGGTAAACAGCGTTCAATACGATTTGGATGGACGGCAAGTCAAGTTGAAGATATGTTGTTCTATGGCGCAATTGGCGTAATCATCGGTGGCAGATTGGGTTATGCCGTGTTTTATGATTTGGCTAATAATCTTGCAAATCCATTCAATATTCTGAAAGTGTGGCAAGGCGGTATGTCTTTTCATGGTGGCTTAATCGGTGTATTGGTCGCTTTTTGGTGGTTTGCTCGTAAAACTGGCAAAAGCTATTTTGAGATTAGTGATTTTATAGCGCCATTAGTGCCATTAGGTTTGTTTTTTGGCCGAATTGGTAACTTTATTAATGGTGAGTTATGGGGGAAAGTCAGTGATGTGCCATGGGCGATGGTATTTCCGACAGGCGGACCATTAGCGCGGCACCCCTCGCAATTGTATGAAGCAGGATTGGAAGGGGTGGTGTTATTTTTGATTCTATGGCTATTTTCAGCCAGACCTAAACCTACGGGTGCTATATCTGGCCTGTTTTTATTAGCTTATTCAGCCTTCCGCTTTTTAATAGAATTTGTTCGCGTGCCTGACCAACAGTATGGTTATTTTTGGGCGGATTGGTTGACGATGGGGCAAATTTTATCGTTACCAATGATGCTGGCAGGTCTTATTATTATAGTTAGAGCATATCGTCGAGTTAGTTAAATAGGATTAAACTCCAGGTCGAAATAGCTATTAATAAGGTTAATAACACAGCAAATGAGCCGTAGTCTTTAGCTCGACCAGATAATGTGTGACGATCTGTACTGACACGATCAACTACACATTCAATTGCTGAGTTCAACAGTTCAACGATTAGGATCAAAGCCAGACTAGTTATCATCGCAAGCCGTTCAAATCCTGATACATCAAGATAAAAACTCAAGGCGATGAGTGCAATTGCAGCAACAAATTCTTGTCGAAATGCTGATTCATTGGCTAGAGCAGAACGAAAGCCCTGCCATGAATAGAGCGTGGCATAAAAGAGTCGCTTTATACCGGTGTTTTTTTCCATTCTCATTTTTTCCTAAAAGTTCAGTATATGGTGATATAGATGAATTATGTTTGAGCTCAGTAGCTTAGATTGGATAAGAAAGCTCAAAAAGGTAAACATTTTGGCTCAATATTATGACATGCATGTTAAAATACACGATCATTAATTTTATGCTGTTTGGTGTTTTATGAGTTACCAAGATCATTACGATGTCATTGTTGTAGGCGGTGGTCATGCTGGAACGGAGGCTGCTTTAGCTTCAGCAAGGCAAGGCGTTAAGACTATGTTGCTGACTCAAAATATCGAAACGTTGGGCCAAATGAGCTGTAATCCCGCGATCGGTGGGATCGGAAAAGGCCATCTAGTTAAAGAAATCGATGCATTAGGCGGTATCATGGCTCAGGCCGCAGATCGAGGCGGTATTCAATTTCGTATTTTAAATGCGAGTAAAGGTCCTGCTGTTAGAGCGACGCGCGCCCAAGCAGATCGTATTCGTTATAAAGCGGCAGTAAGAAGCTATTTAGAAAAACAGCCCAATCTTTATCTATTCCAACAAACTGTCGATGATTTAGTCGTTGAAAATGATCGTGTTGTTGGCGTTGTAACTCAAGCCGGTTTACGTTTTTCTGCCAAAACAGTGGTGTTGACTGTAGGTACTTTCTTGGGTGGTTTGATTCATATCGGATTACAGAATCATCAAGGTGGTCGTGCAGGTGATCCTGCATCAATTGCATTATCACAACGATTACGTGCGTTGCCTTTCAGAGTTGATCGTTTAAAAACGGGCACACCACCACGGATCGCTACAAATTCGATTGATTTTTCAGGTTTGACCGAACAACCGGGTGATACACCAACACCTGTATTTTCATTTTTAGGCAAACGCTCCGATCATCCTGATCAAATTTCGTGTTACATCACACATACCAATGAAAAAACCCATGATGTAATCAGAAATAATTTGGATAGATCACCGATGTACAGTGGTGAGATTGAAGGTATTGGTCCGCGTTATTGTCCATCAATTGAAGATAAAGTCGTTCGATTTGCTGATCGACAATCACATCAAATTTTTTTGGAGCCAGAAGGATTAGACTGCGGTGAAGTGTATCCGAATGGTATTTCGACCAGCCTGCCGTTTGATGTGCAATATGACATTGTCCGGTCAATGAAAGGCTTAGAAAATGCACATATCACTCGCCCTGGTTATGCGATTGAATATGACTTCTTTGATCCGCGTGATTTACAGCCGTGGCTCGAAACTAAACACATGGCGGGTTTATTCTTTGCTGGCCAAATTAACGGTACAACAGGCTACGAAGAAGCGGCAGCACAAGGTCTGATCGCTGGTTTAAATGCTGGTCTACAAGCGCGTGGCTTGGAGCAATGGTTCCCTCGTCGTGATGAAGCCTATATGGGTGTAATGATCGATGATTTGATTACAGCTGGCACACGTGAGCCCTATCGTATGTTTACCAGCCGCGCAGAATATCGCTTGTTATTGCGTGAAGATAATGCTGATATGCGTTTAACTGAAAAAGGCCGTGAATTAGGCGTTGTCGATGATGAACGCTGGGCAGTGTTTAATGCAAAACGAGAAGCGGTGGCAAAAGAAACAAGTCGATTAGAGGCAATGAAATTTGTCCCTGAAAAAGTCGATCAAACCTTAGCTGAGCAGTTATTGGGCGAACCATTAAATAAAGTGGCTTCTGCATTGGATTTGTTACGCCGTCCAAATGTTGACTATCAAAGTCTGCTGTCATTAGCGGGGGAAGAGATTAATGTGGCCGATGAAGTTGCTGAACAAGTAACCATTCACACTAAATATGCTGGTTACATTAACAGACAAAAAAATGAAATTGAGCGTCTGTTAAGACATGAAACAACGCAATTACCTAATGATCTCGATTACAAAAATGTGCGTGGCTTATCAAATGAAGTGCGTGAAAAGCTAGAGCAAACTCGACCAAATAGCTTAGGACAAGCCGCTCGTATTTCAGGTGTGACACCAGCAGCAGTATCTTTGCTTCTGGTTCATCTCAAACGTGGTGATAACCAGCGCGAAGCAAGCTAAATTCATGGATAACAAATTGCTTGAACAATTACATCAAGGGTGTAAGGCGCTAACTATTTCATTAAATGATGAGCAGTTCCAACAATTGCTAGCCTATGTTGCACTGTTGGTGAAATGGAATAAGGTTTATAACCTGACATCAGTGCGTGATGCAGATCAGATGATTAGTCGACATATATTAGATAGCTTGGCAATATTGCCCTATCTAACCGGAGATTCATTGCTTGATGTTGGTACAGGTGCCGGTTTGCCAGGAATTCCAATAGCGATCGCTCGCCCCGATATTGCTGTGACCTTATTAGATACAAACTCAAAGAAGACACGGTTTTTACAGCAAGTAAAAGCAGAGTTGACACTAACAAACATAACGGTTGTACATGCTCGTGTCGAACAAGCGCAACTTCCTAAATTCGCGATGATTACGGCACGTGCTTTTGCGACGATTGAAGACATTATTGATTTAACCGGCAGACATTGCGATGATGCAGGCTGTTTATTATTGATGAAAGGTCTCTATCCAACGGAAGAGCTAAGTGCAATCAACGATCAATTCAAGTTGGTTGATGTTGTGGAACTAAATGTGCCGGGCTGTTCAGCAGAACGTCATCTGGTTAGGTTGATTAAAAATTAAGGCTAAGTGGAATGGGCAATATTTTTGCGGTGACAAATCAAAAAGGTGGTGTAGGTAAAACGACAACCACCGTTAATCTAGCCGCAGCATTAGCTGAAAGTGCAAAAAAAGTATTGTTAATTGATTTAGATCCACAAGGTAATGCAAGCACGGGTTGTGGCGTTGATAAAGACAGCCTTGAGCTGAGCAGTTATGATGTTATAACAACGGCAGCCAAAGCGTCCGATGCGATCGTCAGGCCGGAAGGTTTAACATTTGATGTTATGCCGACTAATGCTGATTTGACCGCTGCTGAAGTCGAATTACTAGAAGTAAAGTTACGTGAACATAGACTGCGGCTAGCGTTGGAATCAACACGAGAAAAATATGATTATATTCTGATCGATTGTCCACCTTCGTTGAGCATGCTAACCGTTAATGCCTTGGTTGCTTCTAAAGGAGTCATTATTCCGATTCAGTGCGAATATTATGCCTTGGAAGGTTTATCATCATTACTTAAAACGATTGAGCGCGTAAAACAAAGAGCGAATCCGGCTTTAGAGATTAGCGGTTTAGTTCGCACTATGTTTGATGCGCGTAATAATCTTGCAAATCAAGTTTCAAGACAGTTAATTACACATTTTCAGAAAAAAATATTTCACTCGATTATTCCACGAAATGTACGTCTGGCTGAGGCACCTAGCCATGGTATACCAGTTATAAGTTATGATCGGACGTCGCGTGGTTCAATTGCTTATATGGCGTTAGCAAGTGAGTTTATGCGCCGAGAAAAAATACTTAATTCGAACTAGACGGGCAAACGAATGGCTATCAAAAAAAGAGGTTTAGGTAGGGGCTTGGATGCATTGTTATCAGATGTGAATCATGATGATGACACAAGCTTAGATGATAGTTTGCAATATTTTCCTCTGGATATCATTCAGCCAGGTAAATATCAGCCACGTGTCGATATGTCTCAAGAATCATTAGATGAATTGGCAGACTCAATTCGGGCACAAGGTCTGGTTCAACCCATTGTTGTTCGACCGGTCAGTGATGGTCGCTATGAGATTATTGCTGGTGAACGTCGTTGGCGTGCCTGCAAAATTGCTCAGTTAGATTTGATTCCTGCCTTAGTCAGAGATGTATCTGATCGTAGCGCCAT
Source organism: Methylophagaceae bacterium (assembly GCA_041600795.1). Classification (GTDB taxonomy): domain Bacteria; phylum Pseudomonadota; class Gammaproteobacteria; order Nitrosococcales; family Methylophagaceae. The sequence goes on from JBFIJJ010000045.1 coordinate 5,229, forward strand.
TGCAATGGCGCTGATTGAAAATATCCAGCGCGAAAATCTTAATCCCATGGAAGAGGCCAATGCCTTATTCCGTTTACGTGAAGAATTTTCAATGACACATCAAGAAGCCGCCGAAGCGGTTGGACGATCACGCGCCGCAGTGTCTAATTTATTACGGCTACGAAACCTAAATGATGATGTAAAACGTTTAGTTGAGAATTGTGATCTTGAAATGGGCCATGCTAGAGCCCTTTTAGGATTAGAAGGTGAGTTGCAATCAGATACCGCTAAAAATATTGTTGAAAAGGGCCTATCAGTTCGTGAAACGGAACAGTTAATTCGGCGATTGCAAAAACCTGTTAAAGAAGTGCCTAGTAAGCCTATAGCCGTCATTGAGGAACTTGAAAAAATTGAAAAACAAATCAGTGACAAACTCGGTGATAGAGTGACGGTTAAGCATGGTAAAAATGGAAAAGGCAAACTGGTGATAGACTACAGTGATCTCGATGAGTTGCGAAAACTCGCCAAAAGATTGACTTAAATCAATAAATTCCATTGACCCACCAATCGGTAGGTCTATATAATGCGTGGCTTGCTATAGATGCAAAATAATTCCAGCGAGAGACGATGGACCGTTTAATTAGAGTTCAGCCGATCAATTCTATAATTAGAATTCAGGTTGTAGTCCTGGTATTAACAGTAGTTATTGTTCTTTGTTTGCAGGGCTTGAGTGCGGCGTCAGCTTGCCTATACGGTGGCGGAATCGCTATAGCAAATAGCTTGCTACAAAGATGGCATTTGATTGGGGCGGCAAATCACGCTAAATCAAATGCTAGTATGAATTTACGCAAAGCATATCGTTGTGTCGCAGAGAGATGGTTATTAACCATTTTTATGTTTGCCGTAGGGTTTGGTGTATTAGATTTAGCACCTCTTTACCTTATGGCGAGCTTTATTGTGATTCAGCTAGCTTTGTTATTTGGAAATTTGAATCGGGCTTAAAACCAAACATGGCAAGTGAAACGATTACTTCTTCAGAATACATTAGACACCATTTACAGAATCTGACTTTCGGTCAGCATCACGATGGTACTTGGGGCTTTGCTCATAGTGCACAAGAAGCAGCGGATATGGGCTTCTGGGCATTCAATGTAGATACATTAGGTGTATCTGTAGTGCTGGGCGTGTTAATGATGTGGTTCTTCCGCAGCGTTGCAAAAAAAGCCAGTGCAGGTATTCCTACCGCAACTCAAAACTTTGCTGAATGGATAATTGAGTTTATCGATGAAAGTGTTCGTGGATCATTCAGTGGCCGCAATCCACTGGTTGCTCCGTTAGCGTTAACCATCTTTGCATGGATATTTATGATGAATTTCATGGATTTAATTGCCATTGATTTCATTCCACAACTAGCTGGTTTTGTTGGTTCTAGCGTATTTGATGCAGATCCGCATCATGTTTTCTTCAAAGTTGTGCCAACAACAGATCCGAATGCAACATTCGGTATGGCATTAACTGTATTTGTTATGGTGCTTTATTACAGCGTCAAAATGAAAGGCTTAAAGGGCTTCCTTGGTGAATTAACACTTCAACCGTTTGGTAAATGGGCAATGCCTATTAACTTATTCTTGGAAGGCGTTACCTTAATTTCTAAGCCAATTTCATTGGCACTTCGTCTATTCGGTAATATGTATGCCGGCGAAATGATCTTTATCCTGATTGCCATTATGTATGGTGCAGGGTTGGTTCTAGGCTCCTTCGGTGGCCTTTTACAGATTGGGTGGGCAATTTTCCATATCCTAATCATTACTCTTCAAGCGTTCATTTTTATGACGTTGACGATTGTTTATCTGGATATGGCTCACCAGGAACATCACTAAAATTTTTTAACTTTTTAATTTTGATTATTTAGTCTTTGTAGGAGAAAAAAATGGAACAAGCGCTATTATTTATAGCTGGTGCCTTAATGATGGGTCTAGGTGCTTTAGGTGCTGCAGTAGGTATCGGTATTTTGGGTGGACGTTTCCTTGAAGGTGCGGCTCGCCAACCAGAATTAATTCCAATGTTACGTACACAATTCTTCATCGTAATGGGTCTTGTTGACGCGGTTCCAATGATTGCAGTTGGTTTAGCGATGTACATTTTGTTCGCGGTTGCTGGTTAATAGACATTACATTTAAACAGTATTGCGATAAAGAAGAGGTACAGGCATGAATATCAATGCAACCTTGATCGGTCAAGCAATCGCGTTCTTGCTATTCATTGGCTTCTGCATGAAATATGTGTGGCCACCGATTATGCAAGCGCTTGATGACCGTAAAAAGAAAATTGCGGATGGTTTAGCTGCCGCAGAACGCGGTAAGCATGAACAAGAATTAGCTGAGAAGCGTGCACAACAAGTTATTCACGAAGCAAAAGAGCAAGCGAATGAAATTATTTCGCAAGCACAACGTCGTGGTAACGAAATTGTGGATGAGTCTAAAGACAGTGCACGTGTCGAAGGTGATCGTATTTTGACTTCTGCTAAAGCAGAAATCGAACAAGAAGCAAATCGCGCAAAAGATGAGCTTAGATCACAAGTAGGTAGTGTGGCTTTGGCTGGTGCGGCGAAGATTCTTGGTCGTGAAATTGATGACAAAGCGCATACCGATTTGTTAGAAGAATTGGTAAGCCGGATCTAGAGGAACTTACGGATGGCTGAAGCAATAACTATCGCTCGTCCTTATGCAAATGCAGTATTTGCAATTGCACATGAAAAAAGCGAGTTGAAAGCTTGGTCTGATTTACTGGCGATTTTGTCGCTATGTGTAGCAGATCCCAAAATGCAGTCCATAATTACAAGCCCAGCAGTCAGTGATGAGCAGGTAATCACATTGTTGGCTGATATTGCAGGTGAGTTACTGTCGGAAGATGGTCGTAACTTTCTAGCGCTATTAGCTGAAAATAATCGTCTTATGATTTTGGCTGACATTGCCGTAATTTTTGAAGAATTACGCGCAGAAGCAGAACAAACAATGGTCGCAGATGTAACGTCATCACGAGCATTAACACCAGAACAAGAACAAAAAATCGCTGCAGCGTTGAAAAAACGTTTCGGTAGAGATGTCACACTCAATAGCAGTGTTGATGAAAGCTTGTTAGGTGGGGCAATTATTCGCGCAGGTGATCTGATTATTGATGGATCTGCCTTGGGTAAACTGAACAGACTGGCTCAAGCTATTAATTAGCACCAGTTTTTAGAGGAAACAGAGATGCAACTGAATTCAGCAGAAATCAGTGACCTAATCAAAAAGCGTATTGAAAGCTTTGATGGGGCAACTGAAGCACGCACAGAAGGTACTGTTGTTGGTGTAACCGATGGTATCGTACGTGTACATGGTTTAGCCGATGTAATGGCTGGGGAAATGTTAGAGTTCCCAGGTAACACATACGGTATGGCGTTAAACTTAGAGCGCGACTCTGTCGGTGCCGTGGTGTTAGGTGCTTACCAACACATCACTGAAGGTGACAGCGTTAAATGTACTGGTCGTATTTTAGAAGTACCAGTTGGTGAAGGTCTATTGGGTCGTGTTGTTGACTCTTTAGGTAACCCAATTGATGGTAAAGGCGACATCGTAAGTCAAGGTACAGCACCAATTGAGAAAGTAGCGCCAGGCGTTATCTCTCGTCAATCAGTTGACCAACCTTTACAACTAGGTTTGAAATCAGTTGATGCGATGATTCCAGTTGGTCGTGGTCAACGTGAGTTGATTATCGGTGACCGTCAAACAGGTAAAACTGCAATCGCGATTGATGCAATCATCAACCAAAAAGGTACAGGCGTTAAATGTATCTATGTTGCGATTGGTCAAAAAGCATCTTCTATTGCAAACGTAGTTCGTAAATTAGAAGAACACGGCGCTTTAGCCCACACAACAATCGTTGCAGCTTCTGCTTCTGATTCAGCGGCACTTCAATTCATTGCACCTTATGCAGGTTGTTCAATGGGTGAATACTTCCGCGATAAAGGTGAAGATGCACTTATCATTTATGATGATTTAACAAAACAAGCTTGGGCATATCGCCAAGTATCATTGTTATTACGTCGTCCACCTGGTCGTGAAGCGTATCCTGGTGACGTTTTCTACATTCACTCACGTCTATTAGAACGTGCATCACGCGTAAGCGCTGATTATGTTGAAAAAGTAACTAACGGTGAAGTGAAAGGTAAAACAGGTTCATTAACTGCATTGCCTATCATTGAAACACAAGCGGGTGACGTATCTGCTTTCGTACCTACTAACGTAATTTCGATTACTGACGGTCAAATCTTCTTAGAAACAGACTTATTTAACTCAGGTATTCGCCCTGCGATTAACGCTGGTTTGTCAGTATCACGTGTTGGTGGTGCGGCTCAAACTAAGATCGTTAAGAAATTAGGTGGTGGTACACGTCTAGATTTAGCTCAATATCGTGAGCTTGCTGCGTTTGCTCAATTTGCTTCTGATCTTGACGAAGCAACTCGTAGCCAAATTCAACGTGGTCAACGCGTTACAGAATTGATGAAACAAGGCCAATATCAGCCTTTATCAATTGCTGAAATGTCGGTGTCATTGTTCGCGGCAAACGAAGGTTTCATTGATGATGTTGAAGTAGAGAAAGTTGGTTCTTTCGAAGCTGCTTTATTGTCTAACATGAAATCTAATCATGCTGACTTAATGGCTAAAATTAACGAAAAAGGTGACTTTAATGACGATATCGCTAACGCAATGCGTGATGCGATTAAGAGCTTTAAAACCACCGGTAGTTGGTAATCGGAGCATAAGTCATGGCTAGCGGCAAAGAGATACGGACTCAGATAGCAAGCATCAAAAACACGCAAAAAATTACGCGTGCGATGGAGATGGTTGCTGCGAGTAAAATGCGTAAGGCTCAAGAACGCATGGCAGCGACACGTCCTTATGCGGACAAGATTCATAATGTAATCCAACATTTGGCATTTGCTCATCCTGAATACAAACATGTGTATTTACAAGATAGAGAAGAAACCAAACGTGTTGGTTACATTATTGTTTCGTCTGATCGTGGGTTATGTGGTGGTTTGAACAATAATTTGTTCAAAACTGTACTGAATGACATCAAACAAAAAGCAGATAAAGGCTTGGAAATTGATGTATGTACAATCGGTCAAAAAGCATCAAGCTTTTTTGGTCGTCTGCCAGTAGGACTTGTGGGACAAGCTGTACAGTTGGGTGATGCACCGCATCCTCATGAATTGATCGGTACAGTTAAAGTGATGCTGGACGCCTTTGAAGAAGGTCGAATTGATAGCTTGTATTTAGTGTTTAATGAGTTTGTGAATACCATGACTCAACAAAACAAAATTATGCAGTTATTACCGGCTAAACCAGAAGCACCAAGCAAAGAGTTATCTCATCACTGGGATTATATCTATGAGCCTGATGCTAAAGATGTACTTGATAACTTATTAGTTCGTTACATTGAGTCTTTGGTTTATCAAGGTGTTGTTGAAAACATTGCATGTGAACAAGCATCTCGTATGGTCGCGATGAAAAGTGCATCAGATAATGCGGGTGATCTTATTGATGACTTGCAATTGGTTTACAACAAGGCTCGCCAAGCTGCAATTACCCAAGAAATTTCTGAAATTGTTGCCGGTGCCGCTGCGGTATAAAGCAAATAACACGGGCCAATTAGCCCAAACGTATTGAAAGAGGAAGCAAGATGAGCTCTGGAAAGATTGTACAAATTATCGGTGCGGTCGTTGACGTGGAATTCCCACGTGACAGCCTGCCAAAAGTCTATGACGCGTTAGTTGTCGAAGAAGCTGGCTTGACGTTAGAAGTCCAACAACAACTTGGTGATGGCGTAGTACGTGCTATCGCGATGGGTGTAACAGATGGCTTGAAACGTGATTTAGCGGTTTCTAACACAGGTGAAACTATCCAAGTACCAGTTGGCCAAAAAACATTAGGCCGTATCATGGACGTATTGGGTAACCCTATCGATGAAAAAGGCGATATCGGCGAAGAAGTTAAATGGGGTATTCACCGTAAAGCACCTAAATTCGATGAATTGGCTGCAAGCAACGAATTATTAGAAACTGGTATCAAAGTTATCGATCTAGTTTGCCCATTCGCTAAAGGTGGTAAAGTTGGTCTGTTCGGTGGTGCCGGTGTAGGTAAAACTGTAAACATGATGGAGCTTATCCGTAACATCGCGATCGAACACAGTGGTTTCTCTGTATTCGCGGGTGTTGGCGAGCGTACTCGTGAAGGTAATGACTTCTACCACGAAATGACAGATTCAAACGTAATCGACAAAGTATCGTTGGTTTACGGTCAAATGAACGAGCCACCTGGTAACCGTTTACGTGTAGCGTTAACTGGTTTGACAATGGCTGAATACTTCCGTGACGAAGGTCGTGACGTATTATTCTTCGTTGATAACATCTACCGTTACACATTGGCCGGTACTGAAGTATCTGCGTTATTAGGTCGTATGCCTTCTGCGGTAGGTTACCAACCTACATTAGCGGAAGAAATGGGTGTTCTTCAAGAACGTATCACATCTACAAAAACAGGTTCTATCACATCGATTCAAGCTGTTTATGTACCTGCGGATGACTTGACTGACCCATCTCCAGCTACAACCTTTGCTCACTTGGATGCGACAGTTGTATTATCACGTTCAATTGCTGAATTAGGTATCTACCCAGCGATTGACCCACTTGATTCTACCAGCCGTCAATTAGATCCATTAGTAATCGGTAACGAACACTACAATGTTGCTCGTGGCGTTCAAGGTACATTACAACGTTATAAAGAGTTGAAAGACATCATCGCTATCTTGGGTATGGACGAATTATCTGAAGAAGATAAATTGACTGTATCACGTGCTCGTAAAATTCAACGTTTCTTGTCACAACCATTCTTCGTGGCAGAAGTATTCACTGGTAGCCCAGGTAAATACGTTTCATTGAAAGATACAATTGCAGGCTTCCAAGGCATCTTAAACGGTGACTACGATTCATTACCAGAACAAGCATTCTATATGGTTGGTGGTATTGAAGAAGCTGTTGAGAAAGCGAAAAAACTATAACCTTTTAGGGGTGATGTATGGCAATGACTATTCATGTCGATATCGTAAGCGCTGAAACAGCCATCTTTTCTGGGTTGGTTGAAGCAGTGTTTGCATCAGCAGTAATGGGTGAAGTGGGTATCTACCCTCGTCACACACCTTTGCTTACACGCCTGAAACCAGGTGAAGTACGTGTATTGCTTAGTAATGGTAAAGAAGAGCAATTTTATGTTTCAGGCGGCATCTTAGAGGTGCAACCTCATGTTGTTACTGTTCTAGCTGACACCGCAATGCGTGCTGATGATGTTGATGAAGCAGCTGCATTACAAGCAAAATCTGATGCAGAACGTGCATTGAAAGATCGCGATTCAAAAATTGACTATGCAGAAGCTCAAGTTCAACTAGCTGAAGCAATGGCTCAATTACGTAGTATCGAACGCATGAGAAAAACAGGTAAACACTAAGTTTCCTGTCTAATCGAATAAAAAGGCCGTCCTTGTGACGGCCTTTTTTTTGTCTCATGTTTGATATAGCAAATGTTTGATAAACTAGACCGTTAAATTTGTAAGTGGAAACCAATACATGTCACTAAGCATTATTATTCTTGCCGCAGGCAAGGGCACACGCATGAAATCGAATAAAGCAAAAGTCATGCATAAACTCGGTGGCAAAGCGTTGTTACAACATGTGATAGATACGGCTAAGCAGCTCAGCCCATCACAGCTCGCAGTGGTGTGTGGCAATGGCGCTGATGAGGTTGTGCCATATCTTGAAGCCCAAGGCATTAATACTGCGATGCAGACTGAGCAAAAAGGTACCGGACATGCTGTTGAACAAGCTAAAGCGTTCTTTCAGGCAGCTGAGCAAGTATTAGTACTTTATGGCGATGTACCCATGATAGCGGTTGATACATTACAAGCGTTGATAGCATCTGGTGACAACAGCAGTCTCAAAGTACTGACAGCGGAGTTACAAGACCCAACAGGCTATGGCCGAATTGTTCGCGATCATGATGGCAAAATGTTGTGCATAACCGAAGAGAAAGACGCAGATATTGAAACCAAACTGATCAATGAAATAAATACAGGCATCATGTGCATCCCTGCACAGTGGTTGAGCCAAGCCTTAGCTAATTTAGATAATAATAATGCGCAGGGCGAATATTATCTTACCGATCTGATTGCTCAAGCAGTACAACAAGGGCTTGAGATTAGCTCAGTTGTGTGTAAGGATGAGATGGAAGTTGCTGGTGTTAATAATCGTGTTCAACTGGCTGAACTAGAAAGTTATTATCAGCAAAAACAAGCGACAGAATTAATGATGTCCGGTGTGACCTTGCGTGATCCCGCGCGGGTTGATATCCGTGGTAATCTCACCACGGGACAAGATATCACGATTGATATCAATGTTATCTTCGAAGGCGACAACACGATTGCAGACAATGTTGAGATTGGTGCCAACTGCATTATTATTAACAGCACCATCGCTGAAGGTGCACAGATCTTAGCTAACAGCATTGTTGAAAATGCCGTAGTTGGTGCAGGTTGTGCCGTCGGCCCTTATGCACGCCTACGTCCCGGCGCTAACTTAGCTGCCAAAGCCAAAGTTGGTAACTTTGTTGAAATCAAAAACGCTAACATTGGTTTAGGTTCAAAAGTGAATCACTTAAGTTATATTGGTGATACGGATATGGGGGCGGATGTAAATATCGGTGCCGGTACCATTACCTGTAATTATGATGGTGCTAATAAACATCGGACGGTGATTGGTGATCGGGTATTTGTGGGATCGGATACACAGTTAGTGGCACCTGTTACGGTTGAGGATGGTGCGACGATTGGAGCTGGTTCAACGATTCGTAAGACGGCACCGGCTGATGCGTTGACTTTAACTAAGTCTGAGGTAAGGACGGTTAAGGGGTGGAAGAGGCCGGTTAAGAAGAAATAAATATATTTTTCTAAAGGATTAGAGTTGGACAGAAATTTCGGCGAGATAGAAACAAAAGATCATTTATTAGATAGCTTACTGAGTCTTAAGTATTCTGCGACTTATGATATCTTTGCCCAGATTTGCTTACATGAGTTCTTCAAGCAAGCTCATAGAGGAAATGTCAGTTTGAGCTCACTAATGCAGTTGCTTCCAGAAGGTGAGATAACTCTTCAAGAATTTTGTGATGAACATGAAAAACTTGGCAGTTTTGCTCTCAGAGAGACAAAGCGAAATGCAAACAGGTTCTTGACAAGAAACTTGCTCAAAGAAACTTTCCGTCTCACGCAGTCATACGCTATAAGTACAGACCAAATGGATTTATTAGGGTCACAACATTGGTATCAGTTTGCACGCATTTTCGTTAATTCAATCTCACATGATTTTTGTTATAGATTTAATAAACATGACAAAAAAATGTTACCAGTATCTTTTAATGGTGTTGAAATCACAAAATCCATGGATGGAGGTTCAGCAAAATTAACTTTGCAGAATGTGATTGAACTAGTCTACGAAATAATAGCTTTCGCTAGGGATAAGTTAGGCTGATTCATTTTTTGCGTGGCCAAAAAACGAACCAAAAAAGGCCAGCCCGATGCTTGCCCTGCGGGTTCCCCCCTGTGCTTCTCAGAAGCGAATGAACGCTATGAAACTCGCTACGCTCAAACACCATAGCGTTTGATCATTCACTTCCTGTGATGCTCGGCTTCGCATAAGGGCGATAGGGGAATTTTATTGAAGTTTAATCATACTTAGAGTCTAGACCTTTATCCCATTTTATCGCTACCAGAAACTAAGCTATTTGATGGAATAAGTGGATGAGTGTCTGAGCGGAGCGAGTTTTCATCCACGCCATCAAATCGATTGGTTTTTGGAAGCAAGGCGATAAGGGTGCCTTTTGTTTGGTTCGTTTATTTTGGGCAAACACAAATTCGTCTGGAACGAATTTGGACGTCAGAAGCGCCCGAAGGGTGAGTGACATGGATGTCACGAATCCAATTAAATGAACGCCCTAGCGGCAGCAAAAATTTCTAATCAAAATACTTTGCTGACTGCACGCACTTTCATTAAAGGCACTGTTGCATCATCGGCATAAAAAAGCCCCATCAATTGACGAGGCTCTTTTTAAAGTGGATGGTTATAAATTAGTCGTTGATTTCATGTCCAATGATACCACCTACAGCGGCACCACCGACGGTTCCAACGGCGCTACCACCTGTTAAAACAGCACCACCTACGGCGCCAA
>JBFIJJ010000046.1:0-15154 GCA_041600795.1 Methylophagaceae bacterium
ATCAGAACCGTCATAACTGTTTTTTATAATGTTGTTTTTCAGCGCGAGCAGTTTTCCATGCAATCCATAATTTTCTGATGGGGGTTAATGATACGCGGTGGTGCATCACTTGAAAATTATCTTGTTCTATTTCATCCAACGTTGCGCGATAGATGGCTGCCATGATTAATCCTGTGCGCTGGCTGTAGCGATCACCATCAGGTAAAAAGTGCATAGCTTGTTGATAATAGTGCTTGGCACGGTCAGTCTGATATTTTAATAAAGCGACTAATTCCGGACTAGATTTTAGACTGAGGATATCTTCTGTTTTGACACCAAACTGCTCAAGCTCATCCAGAGGAAGATAAATACGGCCACGTTCGGCATCTTCTCTAATATCGCGAATGATATTAGTTAGTTGCAGCGCTATTCCTAGATTCTCGGCATATTTAAGCGTTTTACGATCGTGATATCCAAAAATTTCGACCGATAACAGACCAACTACACTGGCTACACGATGACAATATAAGGCTAACTGTTTAAATTCTGGATAAGAAAACTGTTCTAAATCCATTTCCATGCCATCAATAATTTCCGTGAAATATTCTTCATGTAAATTAAAGTTATTGATGGCGGTAACTAAGGCTTTGCCTACCGGATGACTTGGGTTGCCTACAAAGGTTTGATGAATCTCATCGCGCCACCAATCCAAGGTCTTTCGAGCGACGTCGATATCCGCAATTTCATCAACTGCATCATCTACTTCGCGGCAAAATGCATATAAGGCAGTAATGGCTTGGCGTTGCTGTTCCGGCAAAAAGCGGAAACTGTAGTAAAAGCTTGAGCCGCTTTTAGCTGCCTTATCTTGACAATATTCATCAGGAGTCATTTTTGTAGCCTTTTTACAATAATGCCATTTTGAATATGGGATTCGATAATTTCATCAACGTCAGCTTCAGTTTTGCATTGATACCAAATGCCTTCTGGATAAACGACAATAATCGGGCCTAACTTACAACGATTGAGACAGCCCGCATTGTTGATACGTACTTTTTTAAGTTTTAAGTCTTTGATGCGCTGTTTAGCATATTCACGTAAAGCGCTTGAACCATGTTGTTGGCAATACGGCGTACCATCATCACGTGAATGCGTGCAAAAAAAGACGTGATGTGTGTAAATTTCAGCCATGAATCAAATGCTTATTAATAGGTACGATTAATCGAAAATTCGGCCAAACTGATTAATGCTTGTTTAAACTCTGAATCGGCAATAATCGACAGTGCAGCTTTTGCTTGTTCGACTTCATTTTGTGCTGCTTGAGATGTGTAGTCGATAGCGCCTGTTTCATGGATGATGGTGATAATCTCATCAATTTTGTCGCGTTGACCATTTTCAATGGCTTCACGAATAATTTGCGCTTGTTTTTCACTGCCATGTTTCATTGCAAAAATCAGCGGTAAGGTTGGTTTGCCTTCAGCCAGATCGTCACCAATATTTTTACCAATAGTATCGCTAGATTCACTGTAATCTAATAAGTCATCAACTAGTTGGAATGCACTACCGAGATGCATGGCATAGCTTGCCATGGCTTGTTCTATCTCAGGACTAGTTTGTGAGATAACCGCACCGAGTTGTCCGGCAGCCTCAAATAATTTAGCCGTTTTATGATGGATTACTTCAAGATAACGTTGTTCTGTGGTGTCCGCGTCATGACAGTTAAGCAATTGTAGTACTTCACCTTCTGCAATTACGTTGGTGGTGTGCGAGAGAATTTGCATCAAGCGCATCGATTCCATTTCAACCATCATTTCAAATGAGCGGGTATATAAGAAATCACCAACCAAGACACTAGCTTCATTGCCCCACAAGTTATTCGCGGTTTCGCGGCCTCGGCGCATATCTGAATTATCAACAACATCATCATGCAACAATGTTGCGGTATGAATGAACTCAATGATGGTCGCAAGATTGATATGTTGATTACCTTGGTAACCACATGCGCGAGCGCAAAGTATCGCTAATGCGGGGCGTAAACGTTTGCCGCCACTATTAATTATGTAGTAACCAAGTTGATTAATTAAGACAACATCAGACTGTAGACGCGATTGAATCATTGCATCAACAGATGACATATCCCCTTTTATTAATGAGTAAATGGATTGAATATCCACGGCGCTATAATCTGCCTATATAATATGCTTTAAAAGAGCGTACTTTCTCATGTGGAGCAAACATTCGCAAATATTTGCAATCATATTTGATCTCTTTGTTGAAAGAGGCTAAAATTCTCGGTTCTTTGTTGGGGCAGCCCAATGATCTAATTATTTTTTGGAGACAGCGATGTACGCTATTATCGCGACTGGTGGTAAACAGTACCGTGTTAAAGAGGGCGAAAAGCTCCGTGTAGAAAAATTATCTGCTGAAGCTGGTGATACAGTTGAATTAGATAAAGTGCTTATGATTGGCGAAGGTGATGACGTTAAAATTGGCGCTCCTTACTTGGACGGCGCTAAAGTAACTGCAACAGTTGCTGCTAATGGTCGTGCTGATAAAGTTAAAATTATCAAGTTCCATCGCCGTAAACATTATCGTAGACAGATGGGTCACCGTCAGTCTTTCACTGAAATCGAAATCACTGGCATCAAAGCCTAAGATTAGCGACATTAGAGGATTTAGAGATGGCTCATAAGAAAGCTGGTGGTAGTACTAGAAACGGACGTGATTCGGAATCGAAACGTCTAGGCGTAAAACGCTACGGTGGTGAAGCTGTTGATGGTGGTAATATTCTTATCCGTCAACGTGGTACACGTTACCATGCGGGTAACAATGTAGGTATTGGTAAAGATCATACTTTATTTGCAAAAGCTGCAGGCCGAGTTTTATTCGAAACTAAAGGTCCAAAAAACCGTACATTTGTTAGCGTAGTTGCTGACTAAGAACAGTATGTTGGCCCGTATATGGGGCAAACAGCTAAAAGCCCCGCTGATGCGGGGTTTTTTGTTTCTGGACTTTATTTTTAATAATGACTATTTTGAACACAAGTCATAACAGTGGTTGGATGCAATGAAATTCGTAGATGAGGCGAAAATTACAGTTGTTGCCGGTGCAGGTGGTAATGGTTGTCTTAGTTTTCGTCGAGAAAAATACATTCCCTTTGGTGGCCCTGACGGTGGTGATGGTGGTGATGGTGGTGATCTTTATTTAGAAGCCGACATGCAAGTCAATACGCTGATCGATTTCCGCTACCAAAGACATTTCAAGGCCCAACGTGGTGAACATGGTCGTGGCAGATTATGCAGTGGTGCGCGCGGTGATGATCTTGTTATCAAAGTCCCGGTTGGCACTGAAGCATGGGATGATGATACCGATGAACTCATTGGCGACTTAGTTAAACATGGCGATCGTTTACTCGTAGCCAAAGGTGGTTGGCATGGTCTTGGTAATACACGCTATAAATCAAGTACTAATCGCGCACCTCGTCAAACTTCAGATGGTACGCCAGGCGAAGAGCGTCATTTACGATTAGAAATGAAGTTGTTGGCTGATGTTGGCTTATTAGGTTTGCCTAATGCTGGTAAATCGACATTTATTCGTGCAGTGTCGGCTGCGCAACCAAAAGTTGCTAATTATCCATTCACAACCTTATACCCAAATTTGGGTGTGGTTACGATGAAAGATGTGCGCAGTTTTGTGATTGCGGATATTCCTGGTTTAGTGGAAGGTGCGGCTGAAGGCGCAGGCCTTGGCATACAATTTTTAAAACATTTATCTCGTACGCGTTTGTTGTTACATATGGTTGATATGGCACCTGCTGATGTCAAACAAGATCCGGTCGAAAGTGTTCAAATCATTAACCGTGAGTTAGAGCATTACAGTGACGCATTAGGCAGTCAAGAACAATGGCTGGTATTGAATAAAATGGATCTTGTGCCTGAAGATATTCGAGAAGAACTTTGTCAGGAAGTGCTTGAGCGATTGGACTGGAAAGGCAAAGTATTTTATGTCAGTGGTCAGTCAGGTGAAGGTTGTGATGCATTATGTGAACAGATCATGGACTATCTTGACGAATTAAAAGCAGCTGAAAAAGCCTCATTAGAGCAAAAAAACGTAGAGGAATAATGTGTGACGACACCACACCAACAACTTGTTGACACCAAACGTTGGGTTATCAAGATCGGCAGTGCCTTGCTGACCAGAATTGGTGAAGGACTCGATCGTGACCGAATTAAATGGTTAAGTGGTGAAATCGCCTATTTACGCGCCCAAGGCAAAGAAATTGTATTAGTCACTTCTGGTTCGGTTGCTGCTGGAATGCAACAATTAGGTTGGTCTAAACGGCCTCATGCTATTCACCAATTGCAAGCGGCAGCCAGTGTGGGCCAAATGGATTTGATCCAAGCCTATGCTTCTGAATGTCGGCAGCATGGTATTTTGACCTCGCAAATTTTGTTAACTCACTCAGATTTATCAGATCGCAGTCGCCACTTAAATGCACGAAGCACACTAAACAGTCTATTGGAATTAGGTGTTTTACCTGTTGTTAATGAAAATGACACGATAGCCACCGACGAAATTCGTTTTGGTGATAACGATACACTTGCGGCAATGACTGCTAACTTGATTGAAGCTGATGTATTAGTGATTTTAACGGATCAAGATGGCTTATTTGATTCTGATCCGAGAGTAAATCCTGATGCGCGTATGATTGCGGCATCTGCTGCTAGCAATCCTGCTTTAGATGCCATGGCCAGTGATAGTAAAGGTCAATTAGGTCGCGGTGGAATGGCGACTAAGTTATTGGCATCACGCCGCGCTGCGCGTTCAGGCGCTGCTACGGTTATCTTGTCAGGTAAACATCCTGAAAATTTACGTTTTTTAGCAGCAGGTCAAGGTGTTGGTACCTTACTGTGGCCTGATAATGAGCCTCTTACTGCACGTCAGCAATGGCTAGTCGGTCATCTCAAACCTAAAGGCCAAATCATTTTGGATGATGGTGCCGTTGATGTGATTCGTCAGCAAGGGCGAAGTGTTCTACCTGTCGGCGTTAAACATGTTGAAGGTAAATACCAAAGAGGTGACTTATTAATTTGTCTTGATCTGAGTGGTAAAGAAGTCGCACGCGGCTTGGTTAATTACAACACAGATGAAACGGCAAAGATAATGGGTCATGCCAGCCGTGATATTGAATCCTTATTAGGTTATGTTGATGAGCCCGAGCTGATTCATAGAGATAATTTGGTTGTAACGGGATAATCGTTACATAACAGACATAAAAAAACCGGCATCAGCCGGTTTTTTTAAAAGCAATTAAGCTTTAAATTTATAGTGCGCGAACTGCGTTATTCAAACGGCTTTTGCTACGAGCAGCTGCGTTTTTGTGAATAAGACCTTTACGAGCAGCACGATCAAGAGCTGGTACAACAGCTTGGAAAGCAGCAGTTGCTTGTTCTTTATCGCCGCTAGCAATTGCCGCGTTCAATTTTTTAACAGTTGTACGCATTGCAGAACGTTGACTAGAATTTAGTTGACGACTTTCTTCTGCTTGTTTTGCGCGTTTTTTTGCTTGTGCTGAGTTTGCCAAAATGCTTCTCCTAAAACCAGCTATTGGTATGTTGAACCGAGCATTATCCCGATTTTTTTATCGCTTGTAAATGGTATTATGTCGAAAATTTTAAATTAGGCGAAATTATGAGAATTATTACTGCTAATGTCAATGGTATTCGTTCCGCTGGACGTAAGGGTTTTTTTGACTGGCTAATCAAGCAGCAAGCGGATGTAGTCTGTATTCAGGAAACTAAAGCGCAACTTCATCAATTAGAAGATGATATTTATTGTCCAGAAGGCTATCACTGTTATTATCATGATGCTCAAAAGAAGGGCTACAGCGGCGTTGCGCTATATTGTAAGCAAAAACCAGATGCTGTGATTGAAGGCATGGATAATCAAGAGTTTGATGATGAGGGGCGTTATATCGAAGCGCAATTTGGCAATTTAAGTGTTATTTCGTTATATATGCCATCAGGCTCATCAAAGGAAGAACGTCAGCAGGCAAAATACCGTTGTATGGATCATATGATGGCAAAACTTGATGAGATGAAAGCGTCAGGCCGAGATTATATTATTTGTGGTGATTGGAATATTGCGCATAAAAACGAAGATATTCGTAATTGGAAGGGTAATCAGAAAAACTCAGGATTTTTACCAGAAGAGCGGGCGTGGTTAGACGTATTATTTGATCAAAAAGGATTTGTCGACGCATTTCGAGAGCTGCCACAACAAGAACATGAATATACTTGGTGGTCGAATCGTGGGCAGGCATGGGCCAATAATGTTGGATGGCGGATTGACTATCATGTACTTTCGCCTTCCTTAAAAGGTACAGTAAAGGCGACCGAGATCTTTAAAGAGGAACGTTTTTCAGATCATGCTCCGTTAATTATCGATTATGACTACGCCATTACTCAATGAGTGAGACACCTAAACGCACTTGGCAGCAGACGCTAACCGCTTTCGTTCACCCGCGAGTAGTGACCATGCTTTTTTTTGGCATATCGGCAGGTTTACCGCTATTGCTGATTTTCTCATCATTAAGTTTATGGCTAAGAGAAGCGGGGGTCGAACGAGCTGCTGTCACCTATTTTAGTTGGGCGGCACTTGGTTATTCATTCAAATTTGTTTGGGCACCACTTGTTGATACCTTACCTATACCGGTATTAACCAGACGTTTAGGTCGCCGACGTGCTTGGTTACTGTTATCTCAGCTTGCAATAATGTCGGCCATAATTGCTATGGCAATGATTGACCCTAGTCAAAATGCATTGACAGCAATGGCATGGGCTGCAGTAATGTTAGGATTTTCGTCTGCAACACAAGATGTTGCACTTGATGCCTACCGCATTGAATCAGCGGAACCGGACTTACAGGCCTTAATGTCTTCAACCTATATCGCGGGTTACCGCATTGGTATGTTGCTGGCAGGTGCGGGCGCGTTGTTTTTAGCAAGTTACTTAGGGTCATCAACAACTGATTACAGTTATCTAGCATGGAAATATACCTATTTGGTCATGGCTGTGATGATGCTAATCGGTATTGTGACAACACTGATTATTTCTGAGCCGATCACGGAACGAGATAGCCAACCAGCAATCAAGCAAAAATATTATCTTGGTTTGCTGGTGTTATTCACACTTTCTGTCAGTGGCTTTGTAGCAAGTTTTGCTATTAGCTCTGAGCTGGCTCAACTGGCAAAACAAACTCTAACGCCATTTGTTGCTAATAGTTACTTAGCTGGATTTATCGTCGAATTGTTCCGTTTGGCACTTGCACTCATGATCGCTTTCCTAATAGCAAAAACGTTAGTGGAATCTCGTCTTATCCAACAAGACATGCTCGATAGAACGTATATTGCGCCGGTTAAAGATTATTTTCAGCGTTATGGTTGGACATTGGCATGGTTACTTTTGTCATTAATTGGGCTTTATCGAATTTCAGATATTGTACTGGGCGTGATTTCCAATGTGTTTTATCAAGATCTAGGATTCAGCAAGCCAGAAATTGCCAGTGTAGTTAAAACATTTGGTCTGATTATGACCATTGTAGGTGGTTTTCTTGGTGGCATCTTGGTACTTCGGTTTGGCGTGATACGGATCTTATTTCTGGGCGCGATCTTGTCGGCAGCGACTAATTTGTTATTTATGCTGTTAGCGCAAGTTGGTTACGACATGCCAATGTTGTATTTGGTGATCTCAGCGGATAATTTATCAGCAGGATTAGCTAGTGCGGCATTCATCGCATTTTTATCTAGCTTAACCAATATTTCATTTACCGCCGTGCAATATGCGATTTTTAGTTCATTGATGACCTTGCTGCCAAAAGTACTAGGGGGCTATTCAGGTACGATGGTTGAAGCTTTTGGCTACCAACAGTTTTTCTTATTGACCGCATTAATGGGCTTACCGGTATTGCTGCTTATTTATTTAGCCGACAAACATTTCAAGTTAGATCCGGTAACGATTAAATGAAAAAACTGTTTTGGATAGCCTTTATTATTTTTGCCGCTTGGAAGTTATTGGTGGAGGGTGGTCAGGTAACAACAGGGCCGGGAGTTAAAATCAATGACGCCCCGATACAGACGGAGATTCGTCAAACTGATAGTTTTGGTTTCAAAGGTTATCGAATAACACCTTTAGCCGAATTTAATATCAAAGCCAAAGTGCTGGCGCGAGAAAATTACTCTCTAGGACGAGAGAGTGATTTATCGCCAGTCGATTTTGCCCTTGGCTGGCAATTGATGTCGGATGAGTCTGTGTTGGCACAAATCAAAATTAGCCAATCTGGTCGTTGGTATCATTGGCAAGTGCAAGACTTTCCCATTCCGCGGCAGGAAATTGAAACGCAAAGCGCCAATATGCATTTAATCCCTGCTGACGATTATATTGAAAATAAATTAGATGATATTAAACAAGGTCAACTTATTGCTATGCAAGGGTATTTGATCCGAGCGGATGCCGATGATGGTTGGTATTGGCAAAGTTCATTAACGCGTAATGATACTGGAAACCATGCCTGTGAAATTGTCTATGTTAAAGATGTCGAGATCCTTAATCCTTAAACAATTTGATAGCAGGGTTTGTAGTCATTTTCTCCCTGTCCAAGCTTCATACGTTGTTCTTTCACAAACACTCGAAGCAGTTCATCTATCGCATTCATTAAGTTCGGGTCACCATGAATTTTGTATGGACCATATTGTGCGACCTGACGTATTCCAAATGATTTAACATTACCTGCTACGATGCCAGAAAAAGCGGAACGTAATTGACTCGCTAATTCATGTTTAGGCAAACTTGGATCGAGTCGTAACGCTGCCATATTGTCATGTGTTGGTTCGAAAGGGTGCTGTAAATCAGCAGATATTTTAAGTTGCCAGTTAAAATAATAAGCTTCACTACTCGCACGACGATGTTCATGACTAGCATGAACGGCATCCTTAGCAAGAGATCCTACTTTATCTGGTTTACCAATAATAATTTGATAGAGTTCAGCTATGTCATCGCCGAGACATTTTTGTAAAAATGTATCTAACAATACAAAATAGTCACGGCAGCTTTCTGGGCCAGCAAAAATAAGATGGGTATCTGTATTATTTTCCGGATGAAGCATAATACTCAACAAATATAGAATCTCTTCTACGGTGCCAACACCACCTGGAAAGACGATAATACAGTGACCTAGTCGCACAAACGCTTCTAAGCGCTTTTCTATATCAGGCATGATCACCAACTCATTTACGATGGCATTGGGTGATTCAGAGGCAATAATGCCAGGCTCAGTTATACCTATATAGCGACCATCTTTATTTTGTTGTTTGGCATGACCGACAGCAGCGCCTTTCATTGGTCCTTTCATCGCACCAATACCACAACCAGTAATGATATCGAGTCCGCGTAAACCAAGCTCATAGCCTACATGTTTGGCGTAATCATACTCTTGACGAGGAATGGAGTGGCCGCCCCAACAAACAACAAGATTGGGTGCAACATTGGGTTTTATCGCACCGGCATTACGGAGAATGTGGAATATTTTATCCGTAGTATTACCATTGTCATTATCAGTGAGTACTTTGAAGTCGGTGTAAACAATATCGCGTAGCACTGACGATAAGTGTTCCTGAATACCTTTAATAATCTCACCATCAACAAAAGATTGAGCGGGAGCATTGAATATTTCTAGCATCACTCCTCGTGGTTGAGGTTTAACTTTGATATCAAAATCTGAGTACAGATTGAAGATTTGTTCAGCATCGTCTTCATTGCTATCTGTATTAAGCACAGCAAGTGCGCAATCGCGAAATAATTGATAAAGATCAGCGCTTGGATTGCTCAGTTGATAAATTTCTTCTTGAGATAATAGATTAAGGCCACGAGTTGGGCGAATAGAGGTATGGGCAACTTTGTTCATGCGGTTTCCTATGTTGAATACCTAAATTGATGCTCCCACTGTTAGCTTAAGGGATCAAGCTTTTTGTTCAGATACCGCCATTAAATTTACAAACAAAAAGACCACGCTAACGTGGCCTTGAAGATGTAACTGGATACTTTAACGCTAAGGTACTTTTTAGAACGGAATATCATCATCCAGATAGTCTGCGCCACCTTGCGATGAACCATAATCAGGACCGGCAGAAGGTGAGGCTGGTTGAGGAGCATTTTGTTGATATGAAGGTTGACCGCCACCTGCGTTATTACTTGCACCTTTACTATCTAGCATCGTCATTTCATTACCAATGATTTCGGTCGCGTAGCGATCTTGACCGTTTTGATCTTGCCATTTACGGGTAGTGATACGACCTTCGATATAAACTTGTGAGCCTTTGTGTAGATATTGTTGAGCAATCTCACCAAGACGATTGCGCAATACAACGCGGTGCCATTCAGTGCGCTCTTGGCGTTCACCCGTTTGTTTATCTTTCCAGCTCTCAGTTGTTGCAAGGCGCAAATTGCAGATGGAGCCACCATTAGGAAATGCACGGCTTTCTGGTTCGGCACCGAGACGTCCTACTAAAATGACTTTATTGACTGACATGGTTTGCTCCTTATTAATTTCGTTTATTAGAGTTTGGCTATTCTACGATGACTAGGCTTTAAATGCATCCAAAGCTGAACTATTGATATCATCGGCTGAATATTTAACATAGGCCACTTGTTCTTCAACAACGACGATAGTTTCAACCACGCCTTTAATAGCCATAAGTTGTTGATTGATAGTATCGGCATTGGCGATTGTTACTGTATCAAGGTGGATAATTTTGCTTGATAAGTGTTTGGGTTGACGCATAGGTAAAATAATAACTAACCAGAGTAATGTGAGAATGGCTGCGAAAATAAATACGCCGATCAAATGAAAGTGGGTATAAATGAAACCGCCTGATGCACCACCAATAAAAGCGCCAATAAATTGAGCGGTCGAATAGACACCCATCGCTGTGCCTTTATTGGCTAATGGACTTAATTTGGACATTAATGAGGGCAAGCTGGCCTCTAAAATATTAAATGCTGTAAAGAACAACCATAAACTAATTAAGATGCTGGTGAGTGAACTTGGGAAAAAAGCCCAACCGAGCTCCGCTAGGCCTAATGTCGCGACTGCGCCAATCAATATTTGCTTCATTTTGTGTTTCTTTTCAGCAATGATGATGAATGGCACCATGCTGATAAACGCTAAAATGAGTATTGGTAGATAAGTTAATGCATGTTGTTGTTTAGGGATGCCTGTTTGCTCAAGCAATGTGATCGGTAAGGCATAGAAGCTGATAGTCAGTAAGCAATGCAAAATCATAATACTAAACACCATTCTCATAATGTCTGCATTACGAAAGACATTAATAAACTGGGTCGGTACCGGCTCCATATCGCGATGAGTGATACTACGTTTTGGCGTTGGTACCCATAAATGAAGTATTGCAATACCAACTAATGATAGTGCTGCCGTTGCCCAAAAAATACCCGATAAACCTATCCAATGTTCTAAGGCTGAACCGATAGCGAGTGCGACTGAAAATGATAAGCCAATGCTGATGCCAATACTGGCCATAGCTTTAGTGCGATGTTCATCACGAGTCAGATCTGCGGTCAGTGCCATAATCGCTGCTGCAATTGCACCGCTACCTTGTAATAGGCGACCAGCGATCACCATATAGATAGAATCAGAAACTGCAGCGAGTACACTACCAGCTGCAAATAGTAATAGGCCGATAGTGATTACCCGTTTGCGCCCAATTCGATCAGAGAGCATGCCAAAAGGAATTTGGAACAGCGCTTGGGTCAGACCATAAGCACCAATAGCAATACCAATCAAAATTGGGGTTGCACCCGAATATTGACCTGCAGCCAATGAAAACACCGGCAAAATCATGAATAAGCCCAACATACGCAATGCGAAAATGCCGGATAACCCAATTACGCTACGTTTTTCCGAAGAGGTCATGGTTTCCGTATTGTTTTGGCTTTGCTTCATAGTGGTAGGTAAGAGTATATTTAGTGGTTTGATCTTATTTTATACGGAAGCTTGATGAAAAGCATAAGTATTCGCGGCGCGCGTACCCATAATCTAAAAAACATTGATCTAGATTTGCCAAGGGATGCGTTGATTGTCATTACCGGTTTATCTGGTTCAGGCAAGTCGTCATTGGCGTTTGACACACTGTATGCAGAAGGTCAGCGACGTTACGTCGAATCGCTATCGGCCTATGCCAGACAATTTTTATCAATGATGGAAAAACCTGACGTTGATCATATTGAAGGTTTATCGCCGGCAATTTCAATTGAACAAAAGTCTACTTCACATAATCCGCGCTCAACAGTCGGCACGATTACAGAAATTTATGATTATTTAAGATTGTTATTTGCCCGCGCTGGTGAGCCACGTTGTCCAACGCATCATCTGCCGCTTGCGGCACAAACGGTGAGTCAAATGGTTGATACCGTATTGGCTATGCCTGAGGGTGAGCGCATGATGTTATTAGCGCCTGTGGTGCAAGATCGTAAGGGTGAGCATCGTGATGTATTAGATAATTTGCGTGCCCAAGGTTTTGTACGTGCACGAGTTAACGGTAAGGTGATTGAGCTTGATCAACCACCAGAGCTGGAGTTGCGTAAAAAACACACGATAGAAGCAGTTGTTGATCGTTTTAAAGTTCGGGCCGACTTACAACAACGTCTAGCAGAATCATATGAAACGGCACTGCAAATGAGTGAGGGCATTGCACGTGTTGTTTCTATGGATGATGATCGTGAATTCCTATTTTCTTCACTATTTTCATGTCCGACCTGTGGTTATTCTATCTCTGAATTAGAGCCTCGCATGTTCTCGTTTAACAACCCTGCTGGTGCCTGCGGCAGTTGTGACGGTTTGGGCGTTAAACAGTTTGTTGATCCTACGCGTGTGGTTGCACACCCAGAAATGAGTTTAGCTGCTGGGGCAATTAGAGGTTGGGATCGTCGTAATGCCTACTATTATCAATTGATGCAATCACTGGCCAAGCATTACAAGTTTGATCTTGATACCGCGTTTGATGATTTGCCGGAAGATATTCGCCAAGTCATTTTATATGGCAGTGGCAAAACTAAAATCGATTTCAACTACTTAGGTGACCGTGGCAAAAGCGTCGTTCGTAGTCATGTCTTTGAAGGTGTTATTCCTAATATGGAACGACGTTATCACGAGACAGAATCGAATAGTGTGCGTGATGATCTCGCCAAATATCATACCGTACGTGCTTGTCCTGAATGTCATGGTGCTCGCTTAAATGAAGGTGCTCGCAATGTGTTTATTGACACTACGTCATTACCGCAAGTTACCAGTATGCCTGTTGGCGAACTTAAACAGTTTTTTGATGGATTAAATTTGCAGGGCAAGCAAGGTGAAATTGCCAAGAAAATTGTAATAGAAATTGCTGAACGTCTAACCTTTTTGGTCAATGTGGGTCTTGATTACTTATCGTTATCACGTAGCGCAGATACCTTATCAGGTGGTGAAGCACAGCGCATACGACTTGCCAGCCAAATTGGTGCGGGTTTGGTTGGTGTGATGTATATCCTAGATGAACCTTCAATTGGTCTACATCAACGTGATAATGATCGTCTATTAGCAACCCTAACCCGTCTGCGTGATTTAGGTAATAGCGTGATAGTCGTAGAGCATGATGAAGATGCGATACGTGCTGCTGATTACGTTCTGGATATTGGTCCGGGTGCAGGCGTGCATGGCGGACAAATAGTCGCTCAGGGTACACCTGAAGATATCATGAAAAGTGAGCAGTCACTCACTGGTCAATATTTGTCTGGCAAACGTAAGATCGAAGTACCTGCAACCCGACATCCTTATCCAGCCGGTCGCAGTATTGGCTTGCGTGGCGCTTGTGGTAATAATCTAAGAAATGTCGATATTGATATTCCTATTGGATTAATGACCTGTGTAACTGGTGTTTCTGGTTCGGGTAAGTCGACTTTGATTAATGACACCTTACTTAAACTGACCTCTAAAACACTTAATGGTGCATCAGAAGAGCCTGCTCCACATAGTGATTTCTTAGGTTTGGAGCAGCTTGATAAAGTGGTCGCGATCAACCAAAGTCCAATAGGACGAACACCGCGATCAAACCCTGCTACCTACACTGGAATTTTCACACCCGTCAGAGAGTTATTTGCCGGAACGCCAGAAGCACGTGCACGTGGTTATGGTCCTGGCCGTTTTAGCTTTAATGTCAAAGGTGGTCGTTGCGAAGCTTGTCAAGGCGATGGCTTGATCAAGGTTGAAATGCATTTTCTACCTGATATTTATGTGCCTTGTGACATCTGTAAAGGAAAACGCTATAACCGTGAAACCTTGGATATTCGCTATAAAGGCAAAACGATTACTGATGTATTGGATATGACCATTGAGGAAGCCAGCGAATTTTTCGTCAATATTCCAACAGTCGCTAAAAAACTGGAAACCCTGATTGATGTTGGTTTGACCTATATCAAACTAGGCCAGAATGCGACTACGTTATCTGGTGGTGAAGCACAACGGGTTAAGTTAGCTAAAGAATTATCAAAACGTGATACTGGTAAGACGCTGTACATTCTTGATGAACCTACTACCGGTTTACACTTTTTTGATATCGAACAGTTATTAAAAGTGTTACATCGCCTACGCGATAAAGGTAATACCATCGTTGTTATTGAGCATAATTTAGATGTGATCAAAACAGCTGATTGGATCATTGATATGGGGCCAGAAGGTGGTTCTGGTGGCGGTATGGTTGTGGCGGTAGGTACGCCAGAGCAAGTTGCACAACATGCTGAGTCATATACGGGTCATTATTTAGCGCCACTATTAAAACGATGAGTTTAGAACAAGAAATCAAACTTTGTGTTGAACAGAGTGAAGCGCTCGACCTGTCAACATTGTCATCAATTACATCTCTGATGCAAGGTGAAATAAAGTCTAATCATTTAGTTAGTACTTACTTTGATACCTTGGCTCTAGACTTAATGCAACGCGGCCTTGGTTTACGAATGCGTTGTTGTAACGGGCAATGGCTGCAAACTGTCAAAACATCAGGTGTCGTTGTTAATGGTTTTCATCAACGTGATGAGTGGGAGCATGAGCTTGCTAGTCCGAACTGGAATATAAG
>JBFIJJ010000047.1:0-15134 GCA_041600795.1 Methylophagaceae bacterium
ATGTTATCTTGGTCACAGCCATGTAATCTTTTACTTTTAATGATGCGAGCATGAATTTTCTCCCATAACTATCTAGTTATTATTGTTATGTTTGCGTTTGGTACATTCTTCTTTTTCAGTGGCTGAACAAGCGCCACTACAACTGCCTGATAAGCCTATTTGATTTAAGCCACCACAACTACCTTTAATAGCTGGTCTACCTACTATGACTCCAATAGCCATGGCTATTATGGCAATGGCTATTATGATAAATGTTGCTATGAAAACTGACATTAACCACCAAAGTCATCAAGGAAGATGCTGTCACGTTCAACACCAAGATCTTCGAGCATATTAATAACAGCTGCATTCATCATTGGTGGACCACACATGTAATATTCACAATCTTCTGGGGCAGGATGGTCTTTCAGATAATTATCACGTAAAACGTTATGTATAAAGCCGGTGTAGCCTTTCCAATTATCTTCAGGCATTGGATCAGACAGGGCTGTATGCCATTCGAAATTATCATTCTCAGCTTGTAGTGCATCAAAATCTTCGACGTAAAACATCTCGCGTACACTTCTTGCGCCATACCAAAATGAAATTTTACGTTTGCTATGTAAGCGGCGTAGCTGATCAAAAATATGTGAACGCATTGGCGCCATACCAGCACCACCACCAATAAATACCATTTCTTTATCGGTATCTTTGGCAAAGAATTCACCAAATGGCCCAGAAATAGTGACTTTGTCACCTTCTTTTAAATTAAATATGTATGAAGACATTTGGCCTGGAGGGGTATCGTCATTGGCACCCGGAGGAGGTGATGCGATACGCACATTAAGCATAATGATGCCTTCTTCTAAGGGATAATTAGCCATAGAGTAGGCGCGAACCACATCATTTTTTACGACTGATTTATAGCGCCACATATCGAAACGATCCCAATCTTCACGATATTCATCAGCTATAGCAAAGTCTTTGTATTCACTGATATGAGGGGGACACTCAATCTGAATAAATCCACCTGCTTTGAAGTCTACTTTTTCACCAGCGGGTAGTTCTAAAACAAGTTCCTTGATAAAGGTCGCCACATTATCATTAGAACGAACAGTACATTCCCATTTTTTTACACCAAATACCTCTTCTGGCACTTGGATTTTCATATCTTGTTTAACGGCGACCTGACATGATAAACGCTCACATTCAGCAGCTTCGCGTTTGGTAATGTGTGATTCTTCTGTCGGTAAGATAGAGCCGCCACCCTCAAACACCTTAACTTTGCATTGACCACATGTACCACCACCACCACACGCTGACGAAACAAATAAATTTGCATCAGCTAAAGCACCTAATAGTTTTCCGCCTGCAGACGTTGTGACAACTTTTTCATCATTAATGGTGATGGTGATGTCACCAGTAGATACTAATCTAGAGCGAGCACCAATGATCAGAAAAACCAGTGCCATGATAATGACTGTGAACAGCACGATGCCGAGTACGATTTCCATTAAAGTTGAATCCCCGAGAATGCCATAAAACCGAGCGCCATAAGCCCTGCGGTAATAAATGTAATACCCAAGCCTTGTAGACCATCTGGTACATCAGAATATTTTAGTTTTTCTCTAATGCCAGCAATAGCAGTAATTGCCATTGCCCATCCTAAGCCGCTGCCAACGCCATAGACCGCGCTCTCAGCGAAATTATAATCACGCTCAACCATAAACAGTGTACCGCCTAGAATCGCACAGTTTACCGTGATTAATGGCAAGTAAATTCCAAGAGCGTTATAAAGCGCAGGTGTATATTTGTCCATCGCCATTTCTAGAATTTGAACGATAGCGGCAACTACCCCAATATAACTAATTAGGCCAAGAAAGCTGAGATCAACTTCTGGTAATCCCGCCCAGCCAAGGGCACCATCTTTAAGTAGTAGCTGATAAATCAAATTATTAGCGGGCACAGTGATCATTTGTACCATGACAACGGCAATGCCCAACCCTAATGCAGTTTCAATTTTTTTAGAAACGGCAAGGAACGTACACATGCCTAGGAAGAACGATAGGGCAAGGTTCTCAATAAAAATAGAGCGAATAAAGAGGCTTAAATAATGTTCCATTTATAATACCTCTGTCCTATGAACCTGATGAATTTGGTAGTCTGCAGGTTCAATTTGTTGTTTTTTGACACTACGAATAGCCCAGATCATTAGACCAATTACAAAGAAGGCACTAGGTGGAAGTAACATCAAGCCATTCGGAATATACCAGCCGCCATCATTCACAACTGGGATGATTTGCATGCCAAGCAGTTTTCCGGAACCAAATAGTTCGCGGAAAAAAGCAACTACGACTAAGATCAAGCTATAACCTAGTCCATTACCAATACCATCTAAAAAGCTTAGAACCGGTGGGTTTTTCATGGCATAGGCTTCTGCTCGACCTAATACGATACAGTTAGTAATAATTAATCCAACAAATACGGATAATTGTTTACTGACATCATAAGCATAGGCTTTGAGTAGTTGATCAACCACGATAACCAGCGATGCGATAATCGTCATTTGAACGATGATACGAATACTTGACGGAATATGATTACGAATCAAGCTGATAAACGCACTAGAGAATGCCGTTACCACGGTCAGTGCTAACCCCATCATCAATGCCGAGATGAGATTAGTGGTCACGGCCAAAGCCGAGCAAACACCTAACACCTGCAAGGTAATTGGATTATTATCAATTAAGGGATCGATTAGATTAGATTTAGCTTCATTCGCCATCGGTTAATTCCTCAACTCGGAACGCATTTTTTGCAAATATGGGCCAAAGGCATGGTCACCTAGCCAATAATTGACTAAGTTTGAAACGCCACGACTAGTCAGTGTTGCGCCTGAGATACCATCAACCTGATATTCTGCACCTGCTGCTTTATAGTCAACATGACCATGAATAACTTTGATTTTCAATTCGCCATTTTCATCAAATGCTTTTTTACCATGCCACTGATCACGCCATTTGGGATTATCTACTTCACCACCTAGGCCGGGTGTTTCACCTTGTTGATAAAAGCGTAAGCCACCAATTGTATTAAAATCACCTTCAAGCGATAAAAAACCATAAAGCGTAGACCATAGTCCATAACCATGCACTGGTAACACAACCTGTTTGATTTTGTCGCCATCTTTCAATATATAGATCGATGCCAATTTCGCACGTCGTATGATTTTTGCAATATCTTGATCTTGCGACAGCTTGATACTTTGAGCAGGATCTTTGGCAGCTTTTTGTTGATCATATGTATTTGGATCAATATCGGCATAGTCACCGGTTTCAAGATCAACAACCTTAACTTCAAATTGTTTAAACACCTCATTGATATTTGTCTTGTCGTTGAGCATGCCGGTCACAGCCAGAATGTTTTTTCTGATATCAGCGTCTTTATTCGCCGTTTGCTGTTTTTTGAGTAGCACTGCCGATGCTGATACTAAAACAGAGCAGACTAGACATAACAACGCAGCTATGACGATTGTTTTTGTGGGATTATCATTAGGCAAACTTAAAATCTTGCTAATGATTCCTCCATGTTTGTGTGAGTTCTCTGTCATGACATTAACTTCGTTTTAGTCTTCGTTGAACGTTGGCACGGACGACAAAATAGTCGATTAACGGTGCAAAAAGGTTGGCAAATAAGATGGCCAGCATAATGCCTTCAGGAAATGCAGGATTAACCACGCGAATCAAGACGGTCATAAATCCAATTAAAGCACCATAAATCCAGCGGCCTTTATCTGTCATTGATGCTGATACTGGATCGGTTGCCATGAAAATCATACCGAAAGCAAAACCACCCAGAGTCAAATGCCAATACCAAGGCAAGGCAAACATTGGATTGGTATCACTGCCGATTAAGTTAAACAGTAGTGAGGTTGCAACCATGCCCAAAAACACACCGAAAATGATGCGATAAGAAGCGATTCGAGTATAAAGTAGAAAAGCAGCACCCAATAAACAAGCAAGGGTTGATGTTTCACCTAATGAACCTTGCATTGCACCAAGAAATGTTTGTGACCAAGTAAAGCCTGCATTAGTAATCGCTTCTAATCCGCCTGCTGCGCCTAATGCCAGTGGTGTGGCACCACTGAAACCATCAATAGCAGTCCACACTGCATCACCAGACATTTGAGCTGGATAAGCAAAGTATAAAAATGCACGACCGGTTAGAGCCGGATTAAGGAAATTTTTACCCGTTCCACCAAATACTTCTTTACCTAGAACTACGCCAAAAATAATCCCTAATGCAACTTGCCATAAAGGAGTCGATGGCGGAAGGATCAATGAATAAAGCATTGATGTAACCAGAAATCCTTCGTTTACTTCATGGTTACGGACGGCTGCAAATAGCACCTCAAAAGTACCACCAGCAATTAAAGTCGTAAGATAAATGGGCAAGAAGTACAACAAGCCATGGAACATATTGGCAAACATGCTATTAGGATCAAAACCGATCCCTAACAGGCTCATGATAGAACCTCGCCAGCCATCGAGTTCAGACATATTAAGTTGCGCCATTGCTGAATTGGCTTGATAGCCAGTATTCCAAAGCATCATTAAGATGACTGGCAATGTCGCTAAAACCACAAATGACATCACGCGTTTTAAATCAATCGCATCACGTACATGAGGCGAACCACGTGTCGTATCCGCAGGTGAATACAAGAATGTATCAACCATTTCAAAAACAGCGAAATACTTGTGGTATGGACCGCCTTTTTGGAATGACGGTTCTATCCGGTCAAGGAAACGTCGCAAACGCGCCATATCTATCCTTCTTTTTCTATTTGAGTGAGATTAGTTCGTAATACAGGGCCATAATCAAATTTGCCTGAGCATACGAAAGAAAATAGTGCTAAATCGTCTTCTTCAAGTTCGAGACAACCCAATGCTTGAGCATTATCAGTATCTTTAACGACAAGTGCTCGAAGCAATTGTGTTGGTAAGATATCAAGTGGTGTGATCATTTCAAATGCACCGACAGGCACCATTGCACGAGGGCTGCCGTTTTGTGAGGTGGTCAGATCAAATGATTTTTTGCCTAACAAGCGCGATGTGAATACGTTTAATAAAGAGAACTTATTGCTACCTGGTTTTATCCAGCCAAAGAACTCTCGTTCGGTAGGCTCTGCAATCACTGAAATTTGGTTATGGAATCGACCAAGATGGCCAGCCCAGTTTGTTGCGGTATGTCCAGATAAAACCGAGCCTGAAATAACGCGAGATTGTACTTTTTCAACTTCATTAGCGACTAACTGCTCGGTATTGGCACCAAGGCGTGTACGTAATAAACGTGGGTTTTTGACTAGAGGCCCAGCCAATGAAATGATGCGTTCAACCGATAGTCTTCCTGTTGTGAATAGTCTGCCAATAGCAATGACATCTTGATAGTTGATTTGCCAGACTGTTTTATTGGCACTAACAGGATCTAAAAAGTGGATATGTGTACTTGGTAAGCCAGCAGGATGTGGCCCCGAAAATGTGTGTGTTTCGATATTTAAAGACACATCGCTATGGTCGGTCTCACCTTGAGCCTGGCAGACAAACACTTTGCCATCCGTCAGCTGACTTAAAATGGTTAAGCCATGTTTAAAATCATCAGCAGAAAGATCAATGATGACATTCGGATCGGCTGCCAATGGGTTGGTATCCATAGCAGTGACAAATATAGAACGGGGTGTTGTATCTGGATTCGGTGTTTTGCTATAGGGTCTGGTTCGGAAAGCAACCCATAAGCCAGATTCTAGTAAATTCTTAGTGATAGCTTCGCGACTTAAACTACCGAGATTGTCTGCCTCGAATTTTTCAAAGGTAACTTCTTCATCACCATCGAGTTCAATGATTACGGCTTGTAATGCACGCTTAGAGCCTCGTTTGATTGCGGTGACGATACCAGCACCGGGTGAGGTATATAACACCCCTGGAATTTTTTTGTCTGAAAATAAGGCTTGGCCTAATTTTACTCGCTGCCCCTCTTCAACGAGCATGGTCGGTTTCATGTCAATATATTCATTGCCTAAAACCGCTACAGTACTCACCGCAGGAGCATCATCGATAGTTTGCACGGGTGTTCCCGTGATGGGCAAATCGAGCCCTTTCTTTAATGAGAAATGCATAGACGCCTAATCGGAGACATTTTTATTGCCTTCGATCCCAACTCCTTTTTTCTAAGATGTACATAAGTATAAGTATTGTAGGGTGATATTGGAAGGCAATATACCTTAAATTTTCTATGATTTTTCTAGCCAACGCCACCCAATTAGAAATGCAGCCAAACTTATTAATGCCGCTAAACTAAAAGTGAAGGTCGGACCTGGTGTTAACCAAAGATAGCCACTAGTTAAACTGCCAACTGCACCGCCTGCCCCAAAGCCTACGCTACTATATAAAGCTTGGCCTCTGCCTTGATTTTTGCCGATAAAGTGTCGGTGTACCCATGCTATTGCAGCAACATGAAATGTACCAAAACTTGCAGCATGTAAGATTTGGGCAAAAATGAGTAATGACAAGACATCTGGAAACAGACCAATCATAAACCAACGTACACAACCGAGTAGTGTGCTGATAAGCAGTACTTTCTTTATTCCGAGAGAGGGTAACCATTGGTGCATAAATAAAAATACAATCACTTCAGCGATGACACCAATAGCCCATAGTTGACCAATTAAGCTCCTACTATAGTGATGCTGTTCAAGATAGATGGTATAGAAGGTGTAAAAGGGACCATGGCTAATTTGTACCAAAAAACAGATGGCTAAAAAAGCGATCACTTCAGGCCGTTTTAATAGGATTGTGAGTGCTGAGGTGTTGAGCGTCATGTGGCGTGAGGATGATTCAGGTACGCTGAGACTAACTAACCAAATACCAGACATTGCAATTAGCATTGCAAAAGGAACAATATTTGCGTCAAAGTGTTCTAGTAATCCGCCTAAAACAGCGACTGTCGCAATAAAGCCTATTGAACCCCATAAGCGAATTTTACTGTAATGATGACTATGTTCACCAAGGTGCTGCAAGGTGGTCGCTTCAAATTGCGGTAATGATGCATTCCAAAAAAAACTGAATACCAGCATGGTGCCGGCAATCCAGATATAGCTGTTATCGAATAATAAAGCCGAGAAGGCGATGACGCCGCATAAACTTGCAAAGCGTACAATTCGCATTCGCTGTCCATGGTGATCAGCAATCCAACCCCAAATATTAGGCGCAACGATTCGAGTGGCAAGTAATATCGCTGTCAGTTCACCAATTTCTTTTGCTGAAAACCCTTGCCATTGGAGATATAAGCCCCAATACGGTACTAATACACCTAGGGAGGCAAAGTAACAGAAATAAAAACCAGACAAACGCCAATATGGGGTATGTTTGAGCGGCACGCTAGATCTAAATTAGGTTTGTGCAGGTATAACGGGTGTATTGCTAACAACATCCATATTTTGTGCACGGTGACGTAACATATGATCCATCAAAACGATGGCCAGCATTGCTTCCGCTATCGGCGTTGCACGTATACCAACACAAGGGTCATGTCGGCCTTTAGTCACAACTTCAATCGGCTCGCCACGGGTATTTACGCTTTTACCTGGAATGCTAAGACTAGATGTGGCTTTAAGTGCCATGCTCACCAAAATGTCTTGGCCACTTGAGATACCACCCAAAATACCGCCTGCATTATTGCTTAAAAAGCCTTCAGGGGTTATTTCATCACGATGTTCAGTACCTTTTTGAGTGACCGAATTAAAGCCAGCACCAATTTCAACGCCTTTAACGGCATTGATACTCATCATCGCATGTGCAATATCAGCATCAAGACGATCAAAAATAGGCTCACCTAAGCCCGGTGGTACATTTCTAGCGATAACATTGATACGAGCGCCAATAGAATCACCTTTTAAGGCTTGCATGTAATCCATCAAAGCTTGTTCTTTGTCTGGATCTGGGCAAAAGAAAGCACTTTCTTCCATATATGCCCAATCTAATTTTTCAATCACGATAGGGCCAAGTTGAGCTAAATAACCTTGAATTTCTATACCGTAGCGTTGCTTGAGGTATTTCTTAGCAATACCGCCGGCAGCAACACGCATTGCGGTTTCACGTGCAGAAGAACGACCGCCGCCGCGATAGTCACGGAAACCATATTTTTGGTGGTAAGTGTAATCGGCATGAGCAGGGCGAAATTGTTCTGCGATGTTGCCGTAATCTTTTGAACGTTGATCTGTGTTTTCTATAATCATCCCGATTGGTGTGCCAGTGGTTTTTCCTTCAAACACACCCGATAGAATTTTGACTTCATCGGCTTCACGGCGCTGGGTGACATAACGGGTTTTTCCAGGTCTACGGCGATCAAGATCGCCCTGTAAATCTGCTTCGGTCAATTCCAGTCCTGGAGGACAGCCATCAACGATACAGCCGATTGACGTACCATGGCTTTCACCAAATGATGTGACTGTAAATAATTTCCCAAAACTGTTGCCTGACATAACGTAACCCGAGTAATAAATCTGATTAAACAATGAATAGAGTAGCAAATCCTAAGAAGGCCATAAAACCAACAACATCAGTAACCGTTGTTAATAGCACACCACCAGATAAGGCTGGATCGATACCAAAATTACGTAACATCAGTGGAATTGTGACTCCAGCTAATGCTGCAGCAACTAAATTAATTATGATTGCACTTCCGATTAAAAAACCAAGTTCAATATTGCTAAACCATAAACTAGTCACAATTGCGATAGCCACTGCCCAAATTAGACCATTGCTCGCTCCCACTGCAAGTTCTTTGCGTAATAACCATTTCTGATTGCTTTTATTCAATTGGCCCAATGCCATTGAGCGAATGACCAGCGTCAGGGTTTGACTGCCAGCAACACCACCCATACTGGCTACAATAGGCATTAAAATCGCCAAGGCGACTTGTTTTTCGATGGTGGTATCAAAGAGGCCGATAACCCATGATGCTAGAAAAGCGGTTAATAAATTTACGCCCAACCATAATGAGCGGCGATGAACACTTTTTCTAACCGGAGCAAAGGTATCTTCATCTTCACTCAAACCAGCCATACTCAACATAGAGTGTTCGGCTTCATCTCGAATTACATCAACTACGTCATCAATAGTGATACGACCTAATAATCGGTTGTTTTTGTCTACGACTGGCGCCGATATAAGATCATGTTTTTCAAAGCGATGGGCCACATCACGATCTGGCATATTTGCGTTGATCGCTTCTATTTGGTGCGACATCGCCTCACTTACCGTTAATGAACGGCTACGACTGACTACTTGGGATAATGCTAAGGTGCCTAGATAATGATCTTGATGGTCAACCACATACAGACTATCGGTATTGTTTGGTATTGTTCCAAGCATCCTCAGATAGCGTAAAACGACTTCCAGCGTGATATCTGAGCGAACGGTGATAACGTCAGTATTCATTAAACCGCCGGCAGTATCTTCCTCATAGGCAAGAATTTGTTCAACACGACGGCGGTGTTGACCGTCCATGGTATGCAATACTTCGCGCATGATATGTTCAGGTAAATCCTGCAAAATATCTGCAACGTCATCTGCATCGAGATCTTCGGTGGCATTAACTAAGTCTGCGGTATCCATGTGCTGGATAAGATCCAAACGCACATCATCACCAACATAGGACAATACATCACCACGAAGATCGGGATTGATGATTGGCCAACACACTTTTCGTTCTACCGGTGGCAGAGACTCAAGTAAGTGAGCTGTCTCTGCGGGATGAAGACTGGCTAGGAGGCGACGCATGCGCACATAACGACCACTTTTCAGCGCTTCATTTAGCGTATGTATGGGCTGATTAAGTACGTTATGAGGTTGGTCAGACATTGTCAGTCCAATTTAGCTAATGAGTAAGTGGCGAATTTATCGTACTATTTTAGCCTGCTTAGGGTCTGACTGGATAGGTTTTATTAGTGCTCAATACGATGCGTATTATTGATTTGATCTAAAATTTTCTCGGCATCGAAAGGATTAGACATATTCAATATCTGCAATGCATTCTCAGGTAGATTTTGTAAGTTAGATTCATTAATAATTTTTTTCACTTCAAGTACTGCATTTGGATGCATACTAAATATTTCTAATCCCATAGCGAGTAATAAGCGAGTGAAACGCGGATCACTTGCCATCTCACCACACATTGACACTGGAATATTCTGATTTTTTCCTGCCTGTAATGTCATGAAAATTAAACGTAAAACAGCAGGGTGCAGCGGGTCATAAAGATAGTTAACTTGATCATCAATGCGATCAATGGCGAGCGTATACTGAATTAAGTCATTAGTACCAATAGAGAGAAAATCTACCTCTTTGGCAAAGATTTCTGCACAGACTGCACTGGCAGGAATTTCGATCATCACACCTATTTCAATATGGCGGTCATATTCCAAACCTTCGTTATCAAGTTCTTGTTTGCAGGACTCAAGTAATAATTTAGCTTGAGTCAACTCTTGCATGGTTGACACCATTGGAAACATGATTTTGATTTTCCCAAAGGCAGATGCACGTAAAATTGCACGCAGCTGGGTTCTAAAAATTGTCGGTTGACTTAGGCATAAACGAATAGCACGGAGCCCTAAAGCCGGGTTAGTTACTGTCTGACTTAAATTGCGACCACCATCGACTGTTTTGTCTGCACCTAAGTCAAAGGTACGAATTGTGACCGGCATATTCTTCATGCTTTCTACTACGTCACGATAGGCCGATAGTTGTTCTTCTTCTTCGGGCGGAGCGCTACGGTTCATGAATAAGAACTCGGTACGATAAAGACCTATACCTTCAGCACCAGAGCCACTAATTGTTTTGATATCTTCTGGTAATTCCGCATTAACCAGTAATTTAATAGCCTTATTATCTTGGGTCTGCGTTGGCTGCGATTTATAACGACTTAGCGAGGCAATATGCTGCTTAAATGCAATCTGTCGTTGTTGATATTCGGCAGTAATGGCTTCATCCGCACCTGCGATTAAGGTGCCTGTTTCACCGTCAATAATAAGCGGTTCATTATCTTGAATATAGCGTCGAACGGATTCAATACCGACAATTGCTGGAATGCCTAAACTTCTAGCTAAAATAGTGGTATGAGAGGTGGCACCACCATGTTCAGTAACAAATGCAGCAATTTCTTGATGCTGCATCAAGACGGTATCAGCAGGCGTTAGATCTTCTGCAATAATGATATGACCTTTTAGCCTACCATCAGGAATTTCATGATCGGCCACATTTTCATCAGCCAAAATCCGATGAATACGGTTTACGACATGATCAACGTCATCTTGACGAGTGCGTAGATAAGGATCATCCATTTCATTAAATACATTGATCAATGCGTCACGTTGAAGTTGTAACGCCCATTCAGCGTTACATAAACGTGACCGTATCATTTCAATGGGCACTTGAGTTAATGATGAATCATTGAGCATCAATAAGTGAGTATCGATAAATGAGGCAACATCAGTCGGAGCATTTGCAGGAATATGTTCACGAATGGAACGAAGTTGGTGGCGAGCAACCTCAATCGCTGCTCGTAATCGGTCAACTTCTTGCTCGACACTAAATTTGGGGATCAGGTATTCACGCACATCAGGTTGATTGTGAAATAAAATATGTGCCTTGCCTATGGCAATGCCACGTGAAACGCCAATTCCTTGTAACTCAAGTGTCATTCACCCTCTCCAAAAAAATCATTGATGAGCGTTTCAATTTCGTTAATTGCTTGGCAGGCATCATCACCTTCTGCAGAGACATTGATTTCAGTGTCCTTAGCTGCAGCTAACATCATTAAGCCCATGATGCTTTTTCCATTCACAGTGCGGCCATTGCGTGATACATGAATATCAGCATTAAATTGTGACGATGTTGTTACAAACTTCGCAGCTGCACGAGCATGTAAGCCTAATTTATTTATAATAGTAAATGTTTTTTCAATCATGTTTGACATCCGCTGTGGTGACATCGAGCTATTCCTTCTTGACCGCCACTTAACGCCTTTTCTTCCAGTTCATCTAAAGTCAGATTGGGGTAATTTAGAACACGAATCAACATGGGTAAATTTAAGCCAGATACAACCCGAACGTCTGATCTATCCGATACTGCACAGGCGATGTTGCTTGGTGTTGAACCAAACATATCAGTCAACACTAAAATACCATTGCCTTGATCCAACTCAGCTAATCTTTGTGCAAATTTGAGTTTAACTTGGTCGGGATTATCTTTTGTTTCTATTGATATTACTTTGGCCGGTAGCGGACAACAGGTCAACATCTGACGAGCCGTATTAATCAGCTCTGTACCAATATGGTTATGGGAAACGATTAATATACCGACAGCCATAACTAGACTCTATGAGTGATACGATGCAGGAAAGGAGCCATAACAATTACGCCATTCATTGCATTACCATTTGCTTGTATTGGCGATCGTGTAAAACCACTTCAGCATGTGTTGTTGATGATTGCATCTTTAGCCATGTAGTTAAACGATGGACAATGGATGCTGGTGAGTTTAGATTTAAACAGAGTTTTGGAAATGATTGACCACACACAATGTAGTGGTCTGGTTTTACGGTGAGTGAGACATCGTTGCTACTGGTTTGCACTAGCTCAACAATATAATCTAATTTCTGCTGCTGGTGATATGCATTAGATCCAAATATCTCAGGCACATTGATTAGACCTAAATCACGACAATGCAGTAATCCAGCTAACATTTCTGGGCAGTTAGCAATGATATTATTATCAGGGGCTAATCTGAACTCAACGCTATCATCTGCGATCAATGGATAACCATGATGGAGTAACTCTAACGCTAAACTACTTTTTCCGGTATTAGGTTTTCCAATAATCAGTACACCAACGTCGTTAACACGCATCATAACGCCGTGGTGATTTTCTGCTTGGTGATGCGTCATCGGCTTTAGTCGTCGTCAATCGCAAGCAAAAGATCAAACATTGTTTCAG
This sequence comes from Methylophagaceae bacterium, assembly GCA_041600795.1. Taxonomy (GTDB): domain Bacteria; phylum Pseudomonadota; class Gammaproteobacteria; order Nitrosococcales; family Methylophagaceae. Next base: position 13,028 of record JBFIJJ010000047.1, read on the forward strand.
GATCAGTGGTTGAACGAATTGATTGACACACTTCTTCATCCCTAAACATTGTGACTAACCGTGATAGGTTTTGAAGGTGATTTTCATTACCATCTTCAGGCACTAATAAACCAAAAATGATATCAACAGGTTTATTATCGGGGGCATCGTAATTTATAGGTGTCTTCAAGGTTATCATTGCGGCTATGGTATGAGAAATGCCAGGCATTCGGGCGTGGGGAATTGCCACGCCCTTGCCCAGACCAGTACTTCCTAGTCGTTCTCGTTCTAATAAACCTTGATATACAGTATCTGCTGTTATTGCCTCAGTATTTGCAGCGAGTAAATGACTCATGATTTCAATAGCACGTTTTTTGCTTGAACAAGCATCATCTTGACAACGTATATTGTCGGCACTGGCAAGTAATGAGGCAATTAGCATGATTCTATATTCCAGTTTTATCCAGCATTGTTTTTCATTTCGGCACCATCGGCTTGATGATGATTTTTGATTTTATCTTTATGCTTGATGATTTGGCGATCAAGTTTTGCAACCAAATGTTCAATTGCAGTATACATATTTTCGTTTTCGTCAGATGCAAATAAATCTGCACCACTAACGTGAACAGTTGCTTCTGCTTTTTGACGTTGTTTCTCAACATCTAAAACTACATGAACATTTGTCATGTGATCAAAGTGGCGTGTTAATTTCTCAAATTTACTATTCACATGGTCACGAAGGCTGTCAGTGATTTCAATATGTTGTCCACTTAGGTTTAATTGCATAATGCATTCTCCTGTTTTAAAGAATAGCTAGCGTTATACTAGCCGTTTCCGCTCATTTGAGGGCGGGATTGATAATGTCTCACGATATTTTGCTATTGTTCTTCGTGCGACATTTATACCCTGTTCACCAAGAATATCAGCGATTTTACTGTCACTCAGTGGTTTTCTTGGATTTTCTGCTAATACTAATTTCTTAATAATCGCTCGAATTGCAGTGGCTGAGCATTCGCCACCACTGTCCGTACTAACATGACTCGAGAAGAAAAATTTGAGCTCATAAATACCACGCGGGGTATGCAGATATTTGCGTGTAGTGACACGTGAAATAGTCGACTCGTGCATTTCTACTTCTTCAGCAATATCGTGCAAGACCAATGGACGCATCGCTTCATCGCCATGGTCAAGGAAAGCGGTTTGACGATCAACAATGGCTTGAGTCACTTTTAATAAGGTCTCATTGCGACTTTGTAAACTTTTTAAAAACCAACGCGCTTCTTGTAGATTGTTTTTTAAATAGGTGTTTTCAGCACTATTATCAGCACGTTTGATCAATTGGGCATAGTGTTCTGCAACTTGTAAACGCGGTGCATTATCTGGGTTCAATGATAATTGCCAGCGACCATTAATTTTCTGGACATAGACATCTGGCACGATATATTCAGTCGTATCGACTTGAACCTGACTGCCTGGTCGAGGATTAAGAAGTTGAATGAGCCGGACTAAATCGGTTAATTCTTCATCGCTTATTTTTAATGCGCGTTTTATTTGTACATAATCGCGTTTAGCCAATGCATCTAGATGATGATCAACAAGTAGGGTGAGAAGATCTAAGTGTGGTGTACTTTTGTCTAGTAATTTTAATTGAATTAATAGGCACTCGCGAAGATCTCGTGCTGCAACTCCGACCGGATCAAAATGTTGAATGCGATGTAATACAGCTTCAATTTCGTCAAGTTCAGCAGGATATTCATCGCCAAGACTTTGCTGAATATCTTCCAGTGATAATTTGATATAGCCATCATCTTCAATCGCATCAATAATAACGGTTGCGATGGCTTGTTCTAGTTCTGAAAAAGGAGTCAACCGCATTTGCCAGAACAAATGTTCTTGCAGGCTGTTACCACTTTCGTCTTCGTTATCACGTTCGATTCCTGAATCCATTTGTTGCGAATGCATGGTAACGGGGGCGCTATCGAAGGTATCTTCCCATTGGCTATCAGTGGGGAGTTCATCTGGAATATCGGAATGTTCAAGTTGACTGATATCTTGCCGAGTATCGTCTTTGGTATTTTTTGCTAGTTCTGGCGAGTTACCGTCATAGTCATTATTTTCTTCGACTTCC
>JBFIJJ010000048.1:0-15096 GCA_041600795.1 Methylophagaceae bacterium
AGGCTTGCAGCTTATGCTAGTGTGTTTATGTTTGGTTTTGTTGGCGTTTGTATGGCGACTGAAAGAAGCTGAGGATAATTAACATGAATGTAGATGATGCGATTATTCAACGTCACTCTACCCGTGCGTTTATTGATAAGGATGTCACCATTGAACAAATCTCGCATATTCTAAAAATAGCAAGTCACGCGCCTTCTGGTGCAAATTCCCAACCTTGGCAAGTTGCAATCGTCAGTGGTGAAAGTAAAAAGCAATTGCAAGCGAAACTAGAGCTAGCATTTTCAACCGGTGTTAAACCCAATCCTGACTACCAGTATTATCCAAAGACGTGGAATACACCCTATCGCCAGCGTCGTGTCGAATGTGGGTTGCAGCTCTATCAAAGCTTAGCAATTAGCAAAGAAGATATTGAACAACGTCAAACACAATGGCGGGCAAATTATCGTGCTTTTGATGCACCTGTTATGCTGCTATTTTTTATTGATAATGTTATGGAAACGGGCTCATATCTTGATTACGGCATGTTTTTGCAATCACTGATGTTAGCAGCAATGCAACAAGGTTTAGCAACTTGCCCCCAAGCAGCATTAAGCGACTATCCCGATATAATAAAGCAAGAATTAGGCTACACCACCGCTCTAAAACTAATTGCTGGTATGGCTTTAGGGTATGAAGATACCACCGCTACCGTTAATTCTTATCGCACCCCACGTGAACCAATATCGAGCTTTTGCCGCTTTTTCAATTAGCCTCAGACCAATAACTGCTAGCTAGCTCGTAGATATTGGCTAATATCAACATCATCAATTTGTTCTGCGGGTAAAAACTGTTGGGCATAACGACGGTACACACCTGTTTTGAGGAATAACTCAAACACTTCAACATCGACATGTTCTTTTTGCACCATTTTATAGAGAATATCGATGGCGACACTGACCGGTTTGGCTTTCTTATATGGACGATCTGCTGCTGTCAACGCTTCATAGATATCTGCCAACACCATGACTCGTTCTGGTATTGAAAGCTCTTCTCCCGACAAACCTCGTGGATAACCTGTACCTTTCATTGATTCATGATGGGTAGAAGCATATCGAGGTACACGTTTTAATTCTTCTGGGAATGGTAGGTTTTCTAACATTTTAATGGTGCTGATGATGTGTTCATTTATTTTGAATCTATCTTCAGCTGTTAAGGTGCCACTTTTAATTGACAGGTTATAGAGCTCTCCATTGTTATACAGATATTCAGGAATCTCCATTTTAATCCCGAAGTTCGGATCATAATCCGTACCCCGAACACGTTCTTCTAAATGTTCAGGTTTATCGGCCAGTAATGATTCTGTTACAGGTAATTCTTCTGATATTTCTGGGCAACGACTAAGTTCTACATGAGACAAACCTAGACGGTTATCAAAATGACGTTGCCAAGTCTGTTGAGCAAGCAACTTCAAATGCTCAACGTCTTCGTCACTCATCAATTCGCTACCGATATTGGCATTCGCCAAAAAGGCAAAATCATCTTGTAATTTCTGTTGTTTTTGTTCTTTCTCAGCCAACAAAACAGCGTCATCTACATCTGCATTCGATTCATATTTCTTTAGCAGGTACTCGATTTCAGCATCTCGCCACAATACTTCAAACCGCATTCTGATTTCATGAATTCGGTTATACAAGGTTTCAAGTTTAGTGCCCTTATCAATAATTCGTTCTGGTGTAATGATCTTGCCGCAATCATGTAGCCAAGCAGCAATTTCAAACTCACGCCATTCCTCGGCTGAGTTGAACGCAAACGTCTCAAAGGGCGCTGAATCATCCTGTTCTGCTTCTTTAATCAACATAAATGCCAGATGAGGAACACGCTCGCAATGTCCCGCAGTATGAGGTGACTTATCATCGATTGCCTGAGCGATAAGTTTGATAAACGCATCCATCAACGCGCGCTGCGCTTGTTCATGCTCTTGGATAGAGTGCGACATTTCATGCATTGAAACGCCCAAGTTATGAATTTCTTTTATGCCACTTTCTATATCTTCAACTTCATCATATCTACGATTGGTTATTTTTCTACTATCTTCCGCTAATTGATGGATCGGATTCACAAAGGGTTTAGCCAAGAACCAAGAAAGAGGAAGAAGCAATAAAGATGCAAGTGTCGTCAACGCTATCGCCATTTTGACTTTCTCGATACCCGGGGCTAGTACTTTGGACACTGGCGTTACAATCGTAAAGATATCACGCTTGTCATTGTCACCACCAAAACGTGTGGTAAATACAAAATGATCCTCACCTTTAATCTTGACCGTCAAAAGCTGATCCGGCAGTGGCGAGTTTACTAATTGCATCAGCTCAATATAGGGAACCGTGCCGAGCTGATAATCGACATCATGTTTGGCTTGATACCATTTTTGCTCAAACCATTTGTCCTCTAATGCTTGTTTATATTCAGGGCCAAGTTTGGATAGCGCCAAGTTAAATAATTCTGTTAAACCGGGCTTAGATTTAGTTAACATAAAATGTAACTGACTTGGAAAAACGCCCTCACCGAATTCGAGTGACTGAGAAAGCGTTACATCTTCAATAAAAAACTGTTTTGCTGTGTAGTTCAATATAGGGGCAGTATCTATCGCAGCATCAACCTTACCCGCTCGTACAGCATCAAACATAGCTCGAACGGTGGGCACACGAGTAATTTTGATACTTGGGAATTGTTCTTCAAGATTTGTGGCGAGCAGCCATCCTTCAGGAATCGCAACCGTTTTACCTTTCAACTGTTCTATATGAGTAATTTTATCTGTACCGTTGGCGGTAATCACACCATAGGGCACATCAAGAAATGCATCGGTCTGTGAACCTAACCATTGACGTTCTTTGTCATAAAACACAGGCTGTAAGACATCAAGTTCATTATTGACAAACATATCAGCTAGTTCAGGCCAGCGCATCCCATTAACATAATGAAGTTCAATTCCTGTCATTTGTGAAATGTAATTCAATACATCAATAGCATAACCGTATGGCTGCCCTGAAGCCGCAAAGTTAATCGGTGGCCAGTCATTCTCATTCGACACGGTCAAATAAGGGATCGATTCCACTAATTCCATCTGCTGTTTAGTTAAGGTTAGCTCTGGCGCGGCTGGTAACTTTTTAGATTCAATAACCTGATTGGTAGCAACTAACTGCCCAGTTTCCTGATAGATATAAATTTCATTATCTTCAGCTAAATTTTGTTGACGTAAATAGTCAGATAATGATGACATTGTGATATCAACCGCTAACACAGCATCATGTTTTTCAAGTTTGGTGGAATATGTTTCCCCTGGCTTTTGTAAGGCCTGAAATAAATAGGGTAAGGTTTTATGTATTTCGCCGTGTTTAGCCTCGGTATACCACGAATTTCGACGAGGATTAAAATGTGTTAATTGTGTTTTTGATGTTCTAAGTTGAAATTGTTCATCATAAAAATACATAGTCTGTTTACGCGCTTTGCCCTGACCTTTAATGGTGATGACTAACCATCGATCTTGTGCTTGAGCACCTAATTTTGCGCGAGCATCTTTATCTGAATTCAAATTAACTAGTTCGTAGAAATCACCATTGGCAAAACTGAGATAAACACCAAACATCAATGGATTTCTTAACATGCCCTGTATATATAGATGACGCGTTTCTTCCGAAATTACATTATCCGCAGTGACATGAGTGAATTGGGCCAATATACGTGCTGTTGCACTTGCCTTTTCATCGCTTTGATCTAGGTAATTGCGTGTATCTGCAGCAGTCTTTTGATACATTGCGAGTGTCGATTCTGTCGCCAAGGTTTTACTAAAATAGTATTGCAGGCTAATTGCAACAGAGGCGGTGACGATGGTCACTAATAGGAAAAAGGCGATTACTACTGTCCGAATTGAAATTCGAAAACGTCTATAGAATCTAAATAACAATGTTAATTTCATATTCATATCTTAAAGGACTAAGTTTTAAACTTACTTTGCCATCCTAGCCCAAGCTTACTAATCAAAGTTGAGTTTACTCTATCTTGAGTATATCGAAAATTTTTCATCTATGTGTTTAGGTATAATCTCTATTTTCCCAAAATAATGTGACTGAGACTAACATGACGCTTGATGATTTTCTGCTAAAACTTAACCAAAATCCTGAACAAATTGAATTTAGTGAAACTATGGATGTAATCGATAATAATTACGATTTCACACCGGCTAAATTTAGTAATGGCGACACTTTAAACGAAGAAAATGAGAACAACGGTTCGTGCAAAATTTTTGCGTTTGGCTTGTTGAATAGCCTCAGCGAACAACAAACTTTAGCTTGTTTTGGCAAATATTATCGTGAGGATGTGCTTGCACATCCTGAGAATACTGATCACCAAAATATCCGAAATTTCATCAAATCAGGCTGGGATGGTATCCACTTCAGCAGTGTGGCATTACTTGAGAAATAACTAAAACAAACAAGGTCGACTACAAAGTCGACCTTGTTTTTAAACAATTATTTATAGTAAAACGCGTTCTATACCACCGTTTTTTGCATCTTCAATGAATTTTTGCTGCCAGCCATCACCCAATAAGTGATTCGCAATTTCGACAACGATATAATCGGTTTCGATACCTGTATCTTCACTATAACGTGACAGACCTTGCTGACAAGCAGGACATGACGTTAGCATTTTTACATTACCATTGACCGCTTTTTCTGCACCAGTAAGCTCTTGTATACCTTTGGTGATCTCTTCTTCTTTTCTAAAGCGAACTTGGGTTGCAATATCAGGTCTTGCTACCGCAAATGAACCAGATTCACCACAGCAGCGATCATTCAATGTCACTTGTTGGCCTAATAAAGTTTCAGCAACACTCGTCGATTGATATGTCTTCATCGGTGTGTGACACGGCTCGTGATAAAGATATTGAACACCTTCAATACCTTCCATCTTGACGCCTTTTTCCATCAAATATTCGTGAATATCTAACAAGCGACATCCTGGGAAAATTTGCTCAAATTGATACTTAAGCAACTGATCCATACAAGTACCACAAGACACAATAACGGTCTTGATATCCATATAATTCAGCGTATTAGCCATACGATGGAATAAAACTTGGTTTGCCGTTGAAATCGCTTGGCCTTTCGCCAAATCACCGCTTGATGTTTGCGGATAACCGCAACATAAATAACTTGGTGGTAATACTGTTTCAGTACCAATTTCATACAACATCGCTAATGTTGACAAACCAACCTGACTAAATAAGCGTTCAGAACCACAACCCGGGAAATAAAATACCGCATCTGAGTCTTCATTGACCTTTTTAGGATCCCGCAAGATTGGAATCATTTTGTCATCTTCAACACCTAACATTGCGCGTGTTGTTTGCGATGGCATACCTGTTGGCATCGGCTTCTTCATAAACTGTACAACTTGTTCACGAATCGGTGTTTTACCGGTTGTTGGCAATGGTCTCTTTTTCTTGCCGCCAAGCAAGCCAAGTGATTTAAACACTTTATGACCAATATTTTGAGCCTTAAAACCCCACTGAATCATAGCTTTGTGCATGAGCCTGATAGTCAGCGGATCGGTTGCATTCAAATATGCCATTGATGTCCATGTACCGATATTAGGATTACGCTTACCCTGATTTTTCAGAATATTACGTAATTTGATAGTGACATCACCAAAATCAATATTAACTGGACATGGGTTTAAACAGCGGTGACAAATTGTGCAGTGATCAGCGACATCATTCATTTCAGCAAAATGACGCACAGAAATACCACGACGTGTTTGCTCTTCGTATAAGAAGGCTTCCATGATAAGACCTGTACCCAAGATCTTATTTCGTGGTGAATACAACAAGTTTGCACGCGGAACATGCGTTGTACATTCAGGTTTACATTTGCCACAACGTAAACAGTCTTTAATGTCATTGTTGACTTCATTCAGTTCACTTTGCTCAAGAATAAGTGCTTCTTGTTCAAGTAAACGCATAGAAGGCGTGTAAGCGTTTTCTAAACCTGAACCCGGCATGAGTTTTCCGGCATTAAAATGGCCATTTGGATCCACTTTTTGCTTGTAGCTAGCAAAGGCATCAATTGTCGCTTGATCCAAATATTGCATTTTGGTCAAACCGATACCGTGTTCTCCAGAAATAACGCCACCCAGTTTGCCAGCTAGTTCCATGACTTCATCAACGATGCGTTCAGCTTCATGCATCATATTGTAGTCATTTGAATTGACTGGAATATTAGTATGTACGTTACCATCACCAGCATGCATATGTGTGGCGACAAATAATCGGCTTGAGCGGTGCAGCGAGTGAATGCTATCTAATTTAGATCTGAGCGCAGCTAAATCTTGTCCTTGGAACATTTCTTTAAGCGGTTTTTCAACTTCTGCTCGATATGAAATACGTAGGTCACGTCGCTGTAGTACATTAAACAGCGTGTCACCCTCAAGTAATTTAACTTTTGCTTCATCTGGTAATAAGTTGAGTTTGTCTTTGGCTAAAGACTCAAAACTATTAAGCACATCTTCCCAACGCTCACGCACTTGCGCAAGGTATTCACATGCAGCTTCGATCTTACTTTGGATAATCGCGTTGTTTTCATCGCTTTCTTCAAAATCAGCTTTATGTTGTTTAAGCTCTTTTGGATTATTCGATAAGTAATCACATACCGCATTAACCATGACCAATTTATTACGCGTTGATTGAACGATATTAATTTTTTCAATCCCGTCGTTATATTCTGATAGGCGATCCAGAGGTATAACCACGTCTTCGTTAATTTTGAAGGCATTAGTATGTTTTGCAATTGCAGCCGTTCTTGAACGATCTGCCCAAAAACGTTTGCGGGCTTCTGCACTGACAGCAATAAATCCTTCGCCGTCACGCGCATTGGCTAAATGAACAATGTGTGAACATGCAGCAGCGACTGCGTTTTCATCATCGCCAGCAACGTCAATCAACAACACCATTTTAGGCAAAGCCGAACGTGGTGCTTTGGTGGTGTAATCAACCGCACGCACATAACGCTCATCAAGGTGTTCCATACCAGCTAATAGCACTTTTGGATTGTTATCCAATGCATCTTTGGTTTCAACAATCGCGGGTACGGCTTTACTTAAGTCATTACCAAAGAACTCAAGGCACACTGTTCGTGTGAATTGCGGCATAGTGTGTAACACAAAGACTGCTGAGGTAATAAGGCCATCGCAGCCTTCTTTTTGAATACCTGGTAAACCACCCAAGAATTTATTAGTAACGTCTTTACCGAGACCTGATTTACGTAATTGATTTGCAGGAATGGCAATCTGTTCAGGCTCACCTATTTGAGTTTTGCCATCCGCTTTAAAGCGTGTAATTCGAAATTCTGCAATCTCGACGTCATGAATTTTGCCCATATTATGGTTAAGGCGCTCGACCTCTAACCATTCAGAATCAGGGGTGACCATTCTCCATGACACAAGATTATCTAAGGTTGTGCCCCACATGACGGCTTTTTTACCACCGGCATTCATCGCAACATTACCACCAATAGTGGAAGCATCTTGAGATGTCGGATCAACCGCAAACACTAATCCGTTTTTATTGGCTAAATCAGATACACGGCGAGTTACCACTCCTGCTTCAGCTCTTACTGTAGCGACTTCACCTTCACGCCCCGGTAAAGTTCTGCGAATAACAGGGCCTAAACCCTCGAGTTTTTCCATGTTGATCACGAGACTATCAGCAGAAAGCGGAATTGCACCACCGGTATAACCCGTACCACCACCTCGCGGAATAACTGTTAATCCTAAGTCAATAGATGCAGCAACAACTGCAGCCATTTCTTCTTCTGTGTCTGGTGTTGCAACGGCTAATGGGTATTCAACACGCCAATCTGTTGCGTCAGTTACATGCGAAACACGTGCTAAACCATCAAACTGGATATTATGTTTTTTAGTCGCTTTAGCAAGCCTACGCATCACACCTCGACGACGATCAGCTGTGCTTAATAAATTACGTTCGAAATCAGTAACTGCTTTACGTGCACACTGTTCAAGCTGCAATGCCAGCTGATTATCATTTTCTATTGCTCGGTCGCGGACTTGATCTAAGCGATGATGTAAGGCGTGTCGTAATGATTCCCAACGTTTACTATTTTCAACCAAGTCATCTTGAATAAAGGGATTACGCGAGATAACCCACATATCACCCAATACTTCAAATAACATTTTAGCGCTACGCCCAGTCTTACGTTGACCTCGTAAGGTTTGAACAATTTGCCACATTGGTTCACCAAGAAATCGAATAACGATTTCACGGTCAGAAAAAGAAGTATAGTTATAAGGTATTTCGCGAATTCGGTTAGGCATGGTCTACTAAATATTCGGCTCAAAGAAAAACTACATAATATTATCACGAAGCTACAATATAATATGCCCATAAATCACAAGCCTTTTAGCCTTACACTTGGAATTTAATTATCACAATGGATTTTCTTCATATACTTTCACTTGCCATTTTGCAAGGGCTGACCGAGTTTTTACCAATATCAAGCTCAGCACATTTAATTCTTCTACCATTGATTTCAGGTTGGCGAGATCAAGGTCTCGCATTCGATGTCGCAGTTCATGTTGGCACCCTATCTGCGGTCGTTTTTTATTTTCGACACACCTTAACCAAAATAGTAAAAGACTGGTTTGAGTCGATATTGCAAAAACAGTCCGTAGGAGATAGTAAACTTGCTTGGGCAGTATTGTTTGGCACAATTCCGGTAGGTTTAGCTGGTTTATTACTTAATGATATTGTCGAAACAAGCTTGCGCTCTCCTTTAGTCATCGCTACAACGACACTTGTATTTGGTATATTGCTTGGATGGGCAGATTGGTATGGCAAACAACATCGAAACGAACATCAACTTACATGGAAGGATGTGGTTGTAGTTGGTATAGCCCAAGCTATCGCATTAATTCCAGGCACGTCACGTTCAGGCATCACCATGACAGCTGGTCGTCTATTAGGGCTAACACGTACAGCATCAGCGCACTTTTCATTTTTATTGTCTATTCCTGTCATTATATTAGCGGGTGGATTAAAAACGATTGAACTGATCGAATCTAACACTGCAACAGACTGGTTTTCACTTAGTAGTGGTGCAATAATTTCAGCGCTAAGTGCTTATTTATGTATCACGTTGTTCATGAGCCTACTCGAAAAAATGGGAATGTGGCCCTTTGTTATATATAGGTTGGCATTAGGTGCTATACTTATCGCCGTATTTACATAGTCAAATACAGTTGACAGTTTCTGGAGGAATGCGTAACATTCCCCCTCTTTATTTGGACCCGCCTGCGTAATTTTTTCCAGGAGCAACTTGCGGAATGAAAACAACCACATTAAGTGCAAAACCAGCTGAAGTTCGTCGTGACTGGTTCGTCGTTGATGCCAACGGCAAAACATTAGGCCGTATGGCTACTGAAATCGCGCGTCGTTTGCGTGGTAAACATAAAACTATTTACACACCTCACGTTGATACTGGTGATTACATCGTTGTTATCAATGCTGAAAAATTGCGTGTAACTGGTAACAAAATGAAAGATAAGATCTACTATCACCACACTGGTCACATTGGTGGTATCAAATCTATCTCATTAGAAAAGCAACTAGATAAAGCACCAGATCGCGTTATCAAAACAGCTGTAAAAGGCATGTTGCCAAAGAATTCATTGGGTCGCACTATGTTCAGCAAATTGAAAGTATATGCTGGCGAAGATCACCCACACACAGCCCAACAGCCTAAAGTGCTGGAAATCTAAACGGATATCATCATGGCAGATTCATACTACGCTACAGGTCGTCGCAAAAGCTCAACAGCTCGCGTTTTCCTTAAACCAGGAACTGGCAACCTTACAATTAACACACGTACATTAGAAGACTATTTTGGTCGTGAAACATCACGCATGGTTGTTCGTCAGCCTCTTGAATTAGTCGACATGCTAAATAACGTTGATCTTAAAATCACTGTTCGCGGTGGTGGTAACAACGGTCAAGCTGGTGCAATCCGTCACGGAATCAGCCGCGCTTTAGTTGAATACAACAGCGAATTGAAATCAGAATTACGTAAAGCAGGCTTTATCACTCGTGATGCACGTGCTGTAGAACGTAAGAAAATTGGTTTACACAAAGCGCGTAAGAAACCACAATTCTCTAAACGTTAATCGTTTCGAAAATCAAATACGACACCTGTCGTATTTATCAAAGAAGCCATCCACATATCTTGGATGGCTTTTTTTTTTGCTTAAGAAAAAACATCATGCTATAAATATATCCCGTTTTGTTAACAAACTCACAGAATGGAATTTTATGATGGAACTTAAACACCTTCTCATACCTTGCTTCGTACTTTTATCCTTATCTCCAACACTGCACGCTGAACAATCATCAGCATTAGCGCTCTCAGTCGGTGCATTTGATGTTAATAAAAATGATAATTCTGCAACAGAATTCGGTGTTGAGTATCGTTTCGCTCCCATTGAAAATGCGTTCAATATCATTCCCGTTGCTGGTGCAACAGCTACTACCGATGGGGGTTATTGGGTATATAGTGGTGTCCGCTACGATATCGAAATTGGCGAGAATTGGGTATTAACCCCTAATTTAGCAGCATGCTTATATGAAGATGGTGGTGGTAAAGATTTAGGCCATGCTGTTGAGTTTCGGTCAGGCGTAGAGTTTGCGTACAAAATAGATAATAATTCTCATCTGGGTTTAGCAATTTATCATATGTCCAATGCAACATTAGGTGAAGATAATCCAGGTGAAGAATCAGTCATCTTAAGCTATAGTTTTGCACCCAATTTTTAACTTAACATACCAATGCTTTCACACCAGCTTATTTATATAAGCTGGCTTTATCCGAATCTGGCTGCGTTTTAAAGCGACGATGTACCCAGTAATATTGCTCGGGTGATTTGCGAATTTCCTGCTCTAGCAAGTCGTTTATGCGCTGTGCATCATTCAAATCATCTCCACTCGGGAAATCAGTTAATGCTTCACCGATGGTGAGTGTATAACTGCCATCAGCTTGTCTTCTGGGAATAAAAGGCAAAACTGCTGCACCACTCATTTTCACCATCCGCGCTGTTGCAGGAACGGTTGCTGCCCTCACTCCAAAGAATTTAGGAAATATGCTCATCTTAGGTCCGAAATCCTGATCCGGTGCATACCAAACAACTTTGTTCTGTTTTAATGCTCTGACCATCGATCTAGGATCTTCTCTTAATACAATTCCTTCACTATGATGAATGCGATTTTTCATCATAACGGCATTAAACAAGGGATTTTTCAATTCTCGGAACATGACATAACATGGTGTTTTAAGCATAATAAGACGGCCTCCCAACTCCATGCTGGTGAAATGACCGGTCAGTAAAATAACACCCTTGCCTCTTTGTTTTGCGGCCTCTAAGTGTTCCAAGCCTTCGTATCTGACGCGCTTTTGCAAGCGTTTATCACTTGCCCACCAACTTAACGCTGTTTCGATCAACATCATGCCCATGGTGCGGAAATTATTTTCTAATAACTGTTGCCTTTGTTGCTCTGATAATTCAGGAAAACATAGTTCCAAGTTACGCTGCGCAATCTTTTTTCTTTTGCCAACAAAAGGCGACATCACCCACGCTAATAGGCTACCCGCCCATAATTGCATGCTAACTGGTAAATAAACGGATGCACGCATCAAACCAAGTCCTATCCAACTCAACCAGAAACGCGGGTGTAAAAACTGCCACTGAAAAACTTTCATATTTCGACTAATTTATAAAATCGATGCCTATGCTATCATTCTCGCTGATTTACCGCTTAATAATACGCGTCAAACGAGACTCCATTGAGAATATTCTACACTGTACTTTTTTTTATCAGCCTGCCATTCATTCTACTTCGCCTTATTTGGCGAGGCTTCCAAGCACCTGCTTATTGGCAACGCTGGCCCGAGCGTTTTGGTAATGGTTTAACATTATCACAACAACAAGCCGTTATTTGGATTCATGCTGTTTCTGTAGGTGAAGTCGAAGCGACGCGTCCACTCGTTAAGGCGTTACAAGAAAGGTTTAGTAATCATCATTTACTGATCACGACCATGACACCAACAGGTAGTGACCGCGTTAAACAGCTTTATGGCGAAACTGTTTCTCACTGTTACCTGCCATATGACATTCCATTTGCAATTCAGCGCTTTTTAGCCCGCACACAACCTCAGTTTGGCATAATCATGGAGACAGAGCTGTGGCCAAACTTATTATTATGCTGTCAAAAAAACAAGATACCGTTGGTTCTAGCTAATGCCCGTATGTCTGAGAAATCAGCGACAGGCTATCTTCGCTTTGCTGCATTTACTAAAAAAGTACTTAACAGCCTGAGCATAATCGCCGCTCAAAGCGAGCAAGATCGTCAACAATTTAAACGCCTTGGTGCGGATATTAAGACTATCCATGCCATTGGTAATCTTAAATATGAAATTGCATTACCGGTCGGGATTAGAGAAGAAGCACAAATGATGCGTGATATGTGGAATAAAGCCCGACCTGTATGGGTTGCAGCCAGTACACATGAAGGCGAAGAAGAACTAATTCTTAATGCTTCTCGTACTATTCGTGCTCGTTTCCCTGATTTATTAGTCATTATTGTCCCACGTCATCCTGAGCGATTTGATCGAGTAGCAGCTTTATCACAACGTTCTGGCTTTAATACCTTACGTCGAAGCGAGCGTCGTCCTTGTCGCTCAGATATTGATGTATTGGTTGTCGACTCTATGGGAGAGCTGCCACTATTCTACAGCTGCTGTGACGTTGCCTTTGTTGGAGGTAGTCTCGTACCAGTAGGTGGTCACAATGTACTTGAACCTGCAGCCTTAGGTAGAGCTATTCTAACCGGACCACATGTATTTAACTTCAGTGAAATTACCCAACAATTTATCTCCGCTGAAGCTGCAATCATGGTTGATTCAGCTCAAACCCTTGCTAATGCTGTCAGTGAGTTACTTGCCGACCCTCAGCGACGCGAACAGATGGGAGATGCTGCACTAAAACTGATTACAAGCAGTCAGGGTGCAAGTTCACGACTGATTAACTTAATTAATCATCACATTACTCATCATGCACACTGATGAATTTTGGATGGCATATGCCTTAACACTTGCCAAACATGCTGAGCAGCAAGGCGAAGTGCCTGTCGGTGCTGTTATTGTTCAGAATGACAGCATTATTGGCGAAGGTTGGAATCAACCTATTTTAAGTCATGATCCGACTGCACATGCAGAAATATTAGCCATACGCAATGCCTGCCAACATACTGAAAACTATCGTCTACCCAATGCAACCTTATTTGTAACCTTAGAACCTTGCATTATGTGTGCTGGTGCTATCGTGCATGCACGAATAGATCGTGTTGTATATGCCACAAAAGAGCCTAAAACTGGTGCTGTTGGAAGTTGTTTTGATATCTTCAACACCCAACAACTTAATCATTATGTTCATTCTGAACACGGCGTACTTGCTGAACAAAGTAGCGAGTTATTGCTCAATTTCTTTAAGGCAAGACGTTAACGGCTGCCATTAAAAAGGACTATAATAAAAACCACACTATCGATTGTACTTCGTGAGAACAGTGAACCTGCTTCTCATATTTCGACGATAAAACAGTTTTTCCTGATCTTTACTTAGAATTGGAGGGAAAAATGAAACGCTCTCATAAATTAATCATTCTGATTGCTATCGTTATTGGTTTCATCATTATGCTTATACCCTTAAGAACCACGGCTGAAACAACGGTACCAGAAGCTAAAATCACCATCCTTTATGATGCCTTCGGACGCGATAAATCACTGAAAAAAGACTGGGGATTCTCTGCCTTAATTGAAATCAATGGTCGGCGTATTCTATTTGATACCGGGAATAATTCAGATACATTCGCGCACAATGTTAAAGCAAAAAATATTGATCTTAGTCGGCTAGATTTTGCGGTTATATCCCATCGCCATGGTGATCATATCGGCGGTCTCAATTATCTTCTTAGTGTTAATCCTGATGTCCCTATTTACGTACCCAAAGAGAACTTTGGTGTCTTTGGGGCTGCACTACCCAGTACTTTTTACCGGCGTAATGAATCATTGCCAGCTGATATGCGTTATTTTGATGGTCAGCCAGCAGATACACTAAGCTTTGGAACACCCTGGCCACAAGCCAAGTTTACTTGGGTGACCGAATCAACTGAAATTGCCCCAGATATTAATCTAATCCTGTTAAAAGGCTCATGGGGTGTTGATCTTGATGTAATGGAATTGTCATTGGCTATCAACACACCAGAGGGCATTGTTTTAATAGTAGGCTGTAGTCACCCGACTATTGAGAAAATTGTGGAAGCAACAACAACACAGCTTAATGCCCCCATTCATCTTGTCCTTGGTGGCCTACATTTGCTGCCTGCGACCGATGATGAAACACAACGCGTTGCTCAAGCACTACACGATAAATGGAATGTTCAGTGGATAGCACCCGATCATTGCACTGGTGAACCAGCATTTGAAATTCTAAAAAATACCTTTGGTGATCATTATCTGTATGCAGGTTTAGGTAGCACGTTGATCTCAGGTTCTACTAATTTAGCAAACTCAAACAGCACCGTTTTATCCATGTTTGACAATGAGATAGACAAACAAACCTATCATAATCTTGTTTTACAACATTCAGATTTTAGCGATCATCACTTTGCACATCTCAATTACTGAGATTAAGTACTCTCAGTAAATTCTTAGTACTTCCACCACTGCACAAAAAGCATCTTGTGCAGTGGTGTGTTTCTGCTTTTAAATATATCTAGCCAACAGGCCTTTCTCTGGAATAACATCAGCGCGGTATGGTAGACGCACTTGATGACCACTGCCTGGCGCGACATCAATATTGTCACCACCACTGTTCAATAAGGTTTCTAAGGTAAACTCGACATTACCTTCAGGTAAAATCAACTCCAGTTTATCTCCCAGTGAAAAACGATTCTTAACATCAATCGTCAACGATTGTGTCTGACTATCATAACCAGTAATTTCA
>JBFIJJ010000049.1:0-14961 GCA_041600795.1 Methylophagaceae bacterium
AACAAACATATCAACAAATTCATGGGCAGGCATTGCTGATAGCTGTGCTTCATGCATACATACATCCAAAATTTGTTGCTGTTGCTTGGCTGGAAAACGACGCGCCAAATTGGTTTTGAATTTCTTAACGAGTTCAGGAATACCTTCATGTCGACGACGACGATGACCAATTGGATATTCAACTGCAATTTTTTCCGAGCTACTGCCGTCAGCAAAGAAGATTTGTAATGCGTTAGCAATTGAACGTTTATCAGGATTCAAATAATCTTCAGTATAGGCGGCGTTTTCAATACAGTGCATTTTTGCTCTTAACGCATCAATTCTAGGATCTGCCGCAACATCATCTTCATAATCAGCAGCGGTTAATTGTCCTTTTAACAGGCCGATTGCAGCCATGTATTGAATGCAGTGATCGCGATCAGCTGGATTGGATAATGGACCTTGTTTATCAATAATGCGAATAGCAGATTCGTGTGTGGTGATTTCTATTCTGTCGATTTGCGCAATGTCATCTAAGGTTTGTAAACGTGGACCAATTTGAGCATGTAACTGAATTGCACTTTCAACTGCAGTTTGGGCATGAAATTCGGCAGGGAATGAAATTTTAAACAAGACGTTTTCCATTACATAACTGCCATAGTCACGTTGAAACTTAAATGACTGTCCATTAAATGAAACGTCGTAAAATCCCCATGTCTTGGCTGTTAAAGCCGATGGATATCCCATTTCACCTTTCATTGTCATTAAGGCAAGTCGTACAGCACGACTAGTTGCATCACCTGCTGCCCATGATTTTCGAGAACCAGTATTGGGGCTATGACGATAGGTACGCAAACTTTGTCCATCTACCCACGCATTTGATACTGCGTTGATAATATCTTCTTTAGTACCACCAAGTAGGCCTGTCACAACTGCTGTTGATGCAACTTTAACTAATACAACATGATCTAAGCCGACACGATTAAAGCTATTTTCAAGTGCCAACACACCTTGGATTTCATGTGCTTTAATCATTGCAACCAAAACTTCTCGCATTGAAATCGCTTTTTTACCTGCTTGCTGACGTGTACGAGAAATCCAATCGCTGACGGCAAGAATTCCACCAAGATTATCTGATGGATGACCCCATTCAGCAGCTAGCCAAGTGTCATTGAAATCTAGCCAGCGCACCATTGCACCAATATTAAATGCTGCAAGCACCGGATCAAGTTGAAATTGAGTACCAGGCACTTTACTGCCATTAGGCACAACTGTTCCTGGCACCACGGGACCAAGTAATTTGGTACAGGCAGGATAGGATAATGCCTCTAGGCCGCAGCCCAGCGTATCCATTAAACAATAGCGAGCAGTATCTAACGCTTCATTACTAGTAATTAGGTGGTCGTGCACATAATCAGCAATATCAACAAGTACTTGATCCGGGGCCGGACGTACGTTAGGTATATGGGATGACATAAATAATCCTTGTAACTAAATGGGTAACTCAGAAAGCGTTAAGATCGCGCTTCTAGAGGAATAAATGGTCTTTCTTCAGGGCCTGTATAGTCTGCATTAGGCCTAATAATTTTATTGTCGATGCGTTGCTCAATGATGTGAGCCGCCCATCCAGTAATACGAGATATCACGAAGATTGGAGTGAAGAAACTGGTCGGGATCCCCATCATGTGATAACTGGAAGCACTGTACCAATCAAGGTTAGGAAACATTTTTTTCTCACGCCACATAACCTGTTCGATTCGTTCTGAAATATTAAATAAATTGATATTGCCACCGGCTTCACATAAGCGTCGTGACACCTCTTTAATGGCAACATTACGAGGGTCAGAAATGGTGTAAACAGGATGACCGAAACCAATAATGATTTCTTTATTAGCCATGCGTCGCATGATGTCTTGTTCTGCTTCATCAGGTGAAGAATAACGTTGAATAATTTCCATAGCAGCTTCATTGGCACCACCATGTTTGGGGCCGCTTAGAGCACCAATTGCACCAGTAATGGCAGAATAAATATCAGCTAATGTGCCAGCGATAACACGTGCTGAAAAGGTAGAAGCATTGAATTCATGCTCGGCATATAACACTAAAGACTCGTTCATTGCTTCAATATGTAAGTCGGATGGTTTTTTTCCATGAAGCAAATGTAAAAAATGAGCCGCAATAGAATCATCATCTGTTTCGACTTCGATCCGTTTGCCATTTTGGCTAAAGTGATACCAATACAATAAAACTGATCCAAAACAGGCGATCATACGATCTGCAATATTCTGTGCACCTTCAATTGAAT
Organism: Methylophagaceae bacterium; assembly: GCA_041600795.1. Lineage (GTDB taxonomy): Bacteria > Pseudomonadota > Gammaproteobacteria > Nitrosococcales > Methylophagaceae. Next base: position 2,285 of record JBFIJJ010000049.1, read on the forward strand.
GACTTTCATCTTCCATCTCAAGGGTGCCCAGCGTCGAACAGGCTGTTCTCATCACATCCATTGGATGGGCATTGGCTGGGATATTTTCTAATACTGTTTTTAATGCAGCCGGTAGTCCACGCAGTTGTTTTAATTTGGCGTGATAATCAGCTAATTGTGTTTTATTAGGCAGTTCACCGTGGATGAGTAAATAGGCAACTTCTTCAAATGTTGCTTTGGATGCAAGTTCTAATATGTCATAACCACGGTAATGTAAATCATTGCCACTGTGACCAACTGTACATATCGCTGTTGTTCCGGCAGCAACACCGGCGAGGGCAACGCCTTTTTTCTTTCTAACTTCAGTCATGGTCTTATCCTCTCTTGCAAATTTGGTAGGCAATACGTTGTTGCCTGATTTGTTATTTTTCAGCAGAAAATAATTGATCTAATTTTGCTTCGTAGCTGTGGTAATCGAGATAATCATAGAGCTCATTACGAGTTTGCATCAGTTCGATCACATGTTGTTGAGTACCATGTTCACGCACCGATTGATAGACTTTTAACGCAGCCTGATTCATTGCTCGAAAAGCGGATAGGGGATAGAGCACCAAACTCACATCATGTTGTGCTAATTGCTCAACCGTAAACAAAGGCGTGCTACCAAACTCGGTAATGTTGGCAAGCACAGGAACCTTAACTGCTTGAGCAAACTGCTGATACATAGTCAATTCTGTCATAGCTTCAGGGAAGATCATGTCTGCACCAGCTTCGACACAGGCACAAGCACGATCAATTGCTGACTGTAAGCCTTCAACAGCAAGTGCATCAGTACGAGCCATAATGACAAAATCATCATCGGTTCTGGCATCAACGGCTGCCTTAATACGATCGACCATTTCACTTTGGCTAACGATAGCTTTATTGGGTCTATGACCACAGCGCTTTTCTTGAACCTGATCTTCGATATGAACCGCACCTGCGCCAGCTTTAATCATTGATTTGATAGTGCGAGCGATATTAAACGCACCGCCAAAGCCAGTATCGATATCAACTAACACGGGTAGTTCGGTGACATTAGTAATGCGTTCAACATCGGTTAAGACATCATCAAGTGTAGAGATACCCAGATCAGGTATGCCTAACGATCCTGCCGCAACGCCGCCACCAGAAATATAGAGCGCTTTATAACCGACCTGAGTGGCAAGTCGTGCATGGTAGGCATTGATTGCACCCATCACTTGCAGTGGTTGTTCATCGATTACTGCTTGTCGAAATTTTGCGCCGGCAGAACGTTGAATACTCATAGTTGCTCCTCAGCGAAAAACGCGGTTTGTACTTCAGCAGGTAATTCGATACCTGTTTTCTGAGCCTGTTGTAATAATTGCCAGAAGTAACGATAGGTTGCCCGATCATGGAGTTCACCTTCATATTGCAAAGGTCCCCAGTCGGCTTGTTGTGCCGCGAGTAGAATATTGCAAGCATCGATTACTTCATCGTAATTTGGTTTCATCGCATCAACGATAGCAGTGATTTGAGTTGGGTAAATGCTCCACATCCGTAAAAAGCCAAACTCATTACGTGCGCGTGACGCATCGGCGTGTGTAATCTCTGTATTTTTAAGATCCAAGGTGACGTTATGAGCTGGCACTACACCATTGGCAAGCGCTGCTGATACAACTTCGGCTTTAGCTCGAGCTAATAATTTATGTTCAAATTGTCCTGGGCTACGCATTGCTGTTGCTGGAATAGCACCGTTATGCGCACTAACAAAATCCATCAAACCAAAATCAAGTACCTGCAACCAAGGCAAGGCAGCTATGTCATAAGCATCATGCAAAGCGCCATGAGTTTCGATAAGTACATGGATTGGAATTTCGCGACCAATGCCATTTTGTTGTGCGACATATTGAATATAACCAATCATTTCAGCAACCTGATCAACTTTAGTCGCTTTCGGTATGGTGATGTAACTCAGTATATTGCCAGCTCCAGCTACTAATATATCGACATCTTGGCGCCAGCAGCTGTGGCTGAAATCATGGATGCGGGTACCAGCCATTTTGTGTTTATTGGCTTCTGAATTGAGTACACGGACTATCATTTCAGCATGTTCACGTTCGGTTCCGGCTGCAGCACCATCTTCACAATCGCAGGTGATATCGAAAATAGGCCCAAGGCTATCTTGTAGTGAAAGGGCTTTTAAAATGAGTTTTTCACTGCCAGCAAAATGTTCACAACTTGGAATGATCGGAAATGCGTGTTCGCCATCAAACAAGGCATCACGAGGATGGGTTAATGTTGTCATAGTAATTCCTTATCTTTATTTGATTTACGCGGAATCAGTACCGTGTAATCAAGATCGAGCACAATATTTGGATGATATTGTCTTTTGTTATCTACAATTATGTGAGTGCTATCAAGACTGTCAGCAGTTTGATTTTTTATTCCGACCATACGCAGACGTAATGCACCTACATCGTTACGTTTTGGTAAGGTCCATTTTTCAAGCACTTCAGTCCAGCAATAAAATGTATCGCCACCAAAACTCGGGTTACTGTGCGTACCAGAATTAATAGCTGCAATTGAGATAGCATTTTCGAGACCGTCGTAACTGAGGGCACGGCAAATTGAAATAACATGACCGCCATACATTAATCTGCGACCAAAGCTGGTTGATTGCATCATTAAATTATCGAAATGTAGCTTTGCATTGTTTTGATAAAGTTTTGTTGCCAGTGTGTGATCACTATCATCAACCGTCATACCTGCTGGATGGTTAATACGTTCACCTTGTACATAGTCATCCCATAACTTGTTTGACCCTGTTGCTGAAATATCAAAATCTTTTGCATCTAATTGATCGATAACAGGCAAATTTTCAGCCGTTACAAATTGTGATAATTCAGGAATAACTGTTTTGGGCGCTGGCGCATCGAAGTCACGTTTATGGATCATGACCCAACGTACCCAAGATAGAACTTGTTTATTATTTTGATTTAATGTGGTTGAACGTACATAGACAATGCCATTGCGTTTAGTAGAGTTTTCTTTAAGGCCAATGACGGTTGAACTGGTTGTAAGTGTATCGCCAGCATAAATTGGATGATCGAATGTGATTTCAGCATAACCAAGATTAGCAACGGCATTAACTGATATGTCTGGTACCGTTTTACCAAAAGCAATATGAAAGGCTAGAAGATCATCAATGGTTTTGTTGTCATAACCAAGTGAATGAGCAACAGGCTGTGCACAGTGGATAATATGCCTTGAACCAGTTAAGCCAATATAAAGTGATGCATCACCCTCAGTAATTGTACGAGGTGTTGCATGTAGAATTGTTTCACCGAGTTCGAAGTCTTCAAAATATCGGTTGTGATTCGTCGTTGATTTAGTCATTATCAATACCCATTTGAGTAATCATGTCACTGAGTTTTAAGAAGCGTTTTGCTGCGGTTACGTGATGATGTTCAACCAATCTTCCATTCACTAATACCGTGCCTCTTCCGGCTGCATTCGCTGCACTTAATGCTGCAATAATTTCTTTAGCAGATTCAACCTCTGCTGGTTTTGGGGTGTAAGCTTCATTGGCATAGGGTAGTTGGAAAGGATGAACCAGTGATTTGCCATCAAAGCCCATATCCCGCCCGATACGACATGCGTATTCAAACGCTTGCATATCTTTAAGATCACTATGAATACCATCAACAACCGCTCGACCATAAGCTCGGGCTGCAAGTACCACAAGCGATAAGCTTGTTAATATTGCAGTACGCTCATAGGTAGGACGGGCATGCAAATCTGAAATAAGATCCGATGTAGCCATAATCATGCAAGCAATACGATCAGAGGTTTTTGCAATCTCTTCGGCATGCAAAACTGCAAGTGGACTTTCGATCATTACCATGATTGGGATGTCTGAATTACCAGCGTCATCCAATGCTTTGAGTGCTTTGATTACATCATCTTTATTATCAATATTTGAAAATAGAATTGCATCGGCGCCCAGATTTGCAATGGCGTTAACATCATCATAGCCCCACTCTGAGTCAAGATCGTTGACTCTCACGACAACCTCACGTGGACCAAATCCGCCTTTTTTCAATGCAGCAATAACATTGTCACGAGAAACTTCTTTTGCTGACAGAAGGATCGGAGCCCCTAAATCTAAGATCACTGAATCAACATTCAGAGTGAGGGCTTTTTCAAGATAATGCTGATTACAGCCGGGAACATAAAGCATGGAGCGGCGTGGCCGAAAATACTTGTTCATAAGGCACCTTTATATAACGTTTATTCGTTATGTAATTAATCGATGAATTCATTCTATGCTAGTCTGATTTGGTGTGTCAATAATTATCTTATGTCTTATATAAGATATAAAACACTAGACATGTTTGTTGAACTGGTATAAATTAATAATCAACTGAGGTTATGCGTATTTTTAGGCAATGTTTATAACTATAAATTTAAGTCAAAACGCGTATTTTTAATGTTTATTTTGCAGATGTATTTTTATTGTGTCTTATATAAGACTAGAGTGATGGGATAAAATGGTGACTAAAATTAAAAACCAAGGACAAAGCATGCCCAACATGAATAACACACCTGTGTTTAAACCTCTGTATGAACAAATTAAATCGGTGATCACTGATAGCCTGATTGCAGGCGAGTGGAAACCTGGAGAAAGTATTCCTAGTGAAATGGAATTAGCCGCTCGTTATGGCGTGAGTCAGGGTACGGTCAGAAAGGCAATTGATGCACTTGCCAAAGAAAATATTGTTGTAAGGCGTCAAGGTAAGGGCACGTTTGTATCAACCCATAAAGAAGAAAACAGTAAATTACGTTTTTTACGCCTGACATCGGCTGATGGTAGTAAAGAGTTACTAGAAAATGAATTACTAGAATGTAACCGGATAAAAGTAAACGCTGATATTGCAAAGGCAACAGGTTTAAAAGTTGGCACTGCAATTATTGAGATCAAACGCTTGCTTACTTTTTCGCAACGACCAGCCATTTATGACTACATCATTGTGCAAGCAAAATCATTCAAAGGATTGAATGCGACCAAAATTAAAGAGAATAACGGCTCCCTCTATAGTATGTATGAAACCTTGTATGGCGTACCAATGGTACGGGCTGAGGAAAAATTATCAGCAGTGATGGCTTCACCAGAACAAGCAAAATTACTTAATGTCGAGCCTGGGTTTCCGTTACTACGGATTGAACGAGTTGCTTATACCTATGGTGATAAACCAATGGAATGGCGATTAGGTCTGTGCGTGACAGATGAACATCATTATATGAATTTATTGGAGTAAATTTTGAACAGTCCACAACAGCAGCATGATTTGAGAACGAGAGCACTTGATTACCATGAGTTTCCGAGACCAGGAAAGTTGTCGGTGGAATCTACGAAACCATGTGTGACAGCTGATGATCTTTCACTTGCCTATACTCCCGGTGTGGCTGAACCTGTCAAAGAAATCGCAGCTGATCCATCCAATGCTTATAAATATACCAATAAAGGTAATTTGGTTGCGGTAATAACTGATGGAACAGCTGTTCTGGGCTTAGGCAACGTTGGTTCATTAGCCAGTAAACCAGTGATGGAAGGCAAAGCAGTATTATTCAAACAATTTGCCAATATTGATGTGTTTGATATTGAAGTCACGGCTCCGTCAGTTGAAAGTTTTATTGAAACGGTGGTCAATATTGCACCGACATTTGGTGGCATAAATTTAGAAGATATTGCGGCACCACATTGTTTCCGAATTGAACGTGAACTGCGTCAGCGATTAAATATTCCAGTATTTCATGATGATCAACACGGCACCGCCGTAGTTATTTGTGCGGCTTTGATCAATGCACTTGAATTGCAAAATAAAGATCTTGCAACGGTTGAGATTGTATTTCTTGGTGCCGGCGCTGCTGGCATGGCAACAGCACGATTATTACGTGCTATGGGTGCAACCCGGATCACTATGGTTAATAGAAAAGGTGTACTACATTCTGAACGCACTGATATTCATGAAGATGTTCAAGACTTAGTCAGAGATACACCGCATCGCACGCTTGCCGATGCAATGCTAGGCGCAGATGTATTTATAGGCGTTTCGGCTGCTAATACGTTAGATGCTGAGTTATTGAATGCAATGGCTGTAAATCCAGTGGTATTCGCTTTAGCAAACCCTGATCCAGAAATTTTGCCAGAAATTGCACATGCTATTCGTGACGATTTGATTATGGCAACAGGACGTTCTGATTTTCCTAACCAAGTGAATAATGCTTTGTGTTTTCCTTATTTATTCCGTGGTGCTCTGGATGCACAGGCAACTCAAATTAGTCAAAACATGCAAATTGCAGCAGTGCATGCTTTAGCTGAGTTAGCACGAAAACCGGTACCAGATGAGGTTTTATCTGCTTATAACCTTGATGAACTGCGTTTTGGTAAATCTTACATTATTCCGAAACCATTCGATCCAAGACTGTTGAGTCAGGTATCTGAGGCGGTTGCTCAAGCCGCAAGAGATGAACAGAAATAGTAGCACGATGAAAAAATGGTCATTGTGAGTACAGCAACTGCAATGAGCAATGTAGATAATAGAGGGTAACACTATGGAATATAAGAGTAATTCCTATGCTGAACCATATGCCGATGTCGACTTTTGCAGAGTATTTAATTCAACTGTATTAGGTGACCATTGGCCAGGCATTCAACTGTATTACCCTCCGGTTAAATATTCGCCTCAACAAGGTATTTATGAAGACTTAGAGGCTGCTTCATTACGCATGAAAAAACATGCATATCAAACCCATGCACATACTTTGATTTTCGATTTAGAAGATGGTTGCCGCCAGAAAGAAATGAGTCGAACGTTATTGCGTCAGGAATTAGCAGCACTTCGTCAGCACAATAAAAAAGTGACTATTGCGATAAGAGTTAATCCTTTTCGTACCCATGAATACGAACTTGATATGCAGTTGGTTAGGGATATGGCTGACAGTATTGATGTCGTGATGTTATCAAAAGCCGGTGAGGCTTATGGTGCTGCTGAGGTAAGAGATTTATCAAATCTGCTGGTTGGTATGAACAATAAAATTACCATTCAGCCCATTATAGAACATCCAAAATCGCTCAAGATTGCGCCAGATTTAATGCAGTATTCGACGGTGAAACATGTTGTCTTCGGTATTCACGACTTTTCTAAAGCAATGGGTATTCATATTACTCCTGAACATTGGACTGAAGAGCTTAAATTCTTCTTGTATCAAATCATGTTTGAAGCGCGAATTGCTGGTAAAGGGGTTATTGGTGGCGTTGAAACCCTGATAGGTTCATCTAGCATGCCTGAAAAATTCATTGAACCAAATGATGTTAGACGTTGGCTTGATCTTCATGGCGAAGAAGAATCTCGGATTGTGTATAAACATGCGTGTGAAGAGACAGCAATGGGACTCACAGGTAAGCAAGTCATTCATCCTGGTCACATTCATTTATGTAAAGTTGCTTATACGCCGTCGCCAACCGATATTGCACAAAAAATTAGTATTTTAAAAGCGGCAATTGAAGCGGATGCATTATTGGGAGGCGCGATTAAGTTTGAAGGTGAAATGCTTGATCCTCCTATGTTTGGTAAAGCCCTTCAAACATTACTTCGAGCAAATGCATTGCAATCATTAAATGATGAAGATCGCAGTTTTGCTATGGAGGTTTTGCAATTAATGCCTGCCCAAGTTATCCGTGAGAATTGGCCATATGGAGCAATATTATGAGTAATCTAGCACCGTTTTCTAAATGGCACTGGAATGTACCTGAATTTTTTAATATTGGCGTAGCATGTTCTGATCGTCATATCGGGACAACAATTGAACACACGACAGCAATGATTGTTGAGGATGATCAATTAGGTACAGACCAAATTAGTTACGCTGAGTTATCACAACGAACTAGCCAATTTGCACAATTATTGCGGGACTTAGATATTGCCGTTGGTGAACGAGTTTTGATACGTTTACCCAATTGCTTGGATTATCCCATTGCGTTTCTTGGGGCGATGAAACTAGGGGCTATTTCAGTACCAACATCAACGTTATTGACAGTAGAAGAGGTACTTTATCTAGCGAAAGACTCTGGAGCCAAGGTGTTAGTGACTGACAAGGGTATGTGGGCAAAATTATTGCCTCACATTGCTCAATGTCCTGAATTAACCCTTGTATTACTGTCAGGTCCTGGCGATGTTATTGAAGCTGACAGTGATATCACGGTTAAAGACTTAGCGGCTTGTTTATCGTCAATAACTACCTGGGCACCTGCCTGTAATACAAATGCGGATGATCCTGCTTATTTAGTCTATACCTCAGGTACAACGGGTTATCCTAAAGGTGTTTTGCATGCTCACAGAGCATTAATTGGTCGTACGCCGGCCTCACAGTATTGGTTTGATTTTTCAGAAGACAGCCAAGATCGCATTATGCATTCTGGTAAATTTAATTGGACCTATGTCTTGGGGTCTGGATTAATGGATCCGTTGTATTTAGGTAAAACCGTCATTGTTCATGAAGGTAAAAATGATGCCAATACGTGGCCTAATTTAATAGCCAAACATCAAGCCACAATCTTTGTAGGCGTGCCTACTATTTACCGCCAAATTCTTCAGAAAACAGAATTTACTAACAAAGATGTACCCAGTTTACGCCACTGTATGAGTGCTGGAGAGCATCTTTCTGATGAGGTCTTGCAGTTGTGGCAACAGCGTTTTGATATAAGTATTTATGAAGCTGTTGGTATGTCCGAGTTTTCATATTATCTTTGTGAGACAAAGTCTCGTCCTATTCGTCCGGGTTCAGCAGGGTTTCCTCAACCTGGTCACGATATTCAATTATTAGATCCTGAGACATTAAAACCAGTTGAAATTGGTCAAGAGGGTATGATTTGTGTTCCTGATAGTGATCCTGGTTTGTTTATTGAATATTGGAACTTACCTGAAGAAACAGCCAAATTAAAACATGATGGTTGGTTCTTAACCGGCGATTTTGCACGATATGACGACGATGGTTATATATGGTTTTTAGGTCGTAAAGACGACATTATTAAAAGTTTTGGCTATCGTGTTTCGCCTTATGAAATTGAGCGTGTCTTTAAATCTCATCCCGCAGTTGCCGACTGTGCTGCAATCGGCGAAGAAATTGAGAAAGATAAAAACTTAGTGGTCGCATATGTCGTTCTTCATCAAGGAATGAATGTAACACCAGATGAATTAGTGGAATTTGGCAAGGCTAATCTTGCAGCGTATAAAGCACCTAAAGTGGTTTATTTAACCCATGATTTTCCAAGAACAAAAAATGGAAAAATTTTAAGACGAGAAGTCAGCCCTGATATTGCAATCTTACGTTCAGGAACATAACCATAGTATCAGAGGCTCCGGCTGGGTATGATAATACGATTGTTTATCAACTTAGTGCCTGAGATAGCTCATTCAATGATGAGTTGATCCACTAATAATTTGGGTGTGGAAATGACGGATTCAGATGTGAATGAAAGTGACATACTACGGACAGTTTTTTTTGTTTCTGATCGTACCGGTCTCACTGCTGAAAATTACGGCAGAACCTTATTAGCTCAATTTCCTGAGCAACGTTATCAAACGTTAACCTTATCTTTCGTCGATACCCTACAAAAAGCCATTGTTGCCAGTAATAGAATAAATGAAGCATACAAAAAATCGGGAAAGCAGCCGGTAGTTTTCAGTACATTAGTCGATGAAAGTGAACAACGAATTCTTCAAAGCTGTGATGCTCGCATCATTAATCTGTTTAATGCATTTTTGAAACCATTAGAACAAACGTTTGGCGAAGTCTCTGCACATAGTCAGGGAAAGTCGCGCGGAAATTGTGGGATTTTTGGCAATTTAAACTATCAAAAACGACTTGATGCTATTGATTATTCTTTATCGCATGATGATGGTGTGCGTTATGATCAATATGATGAGGCTGATGTCATTCTAGTCGGTGTTTCACGTTGTGGTAAAACGCCTACCAGCTTATATCTGGCGATGAACTTTTCTCTCAAAGTGAGTAATTACCCCTTGACTGAAGAGGACTTAGACAAAAATACATTGCCTGACTTCTTACTCAAGCATAAACATAAGCTTGTTGCCCTCACAATAAAAGTTGTACCTTTAAGCAAAATACGAAGAGCACGCCGCCCTAACAGTGACTATGCTTCACTTAAAGTCTGTGAACGCGAAGTTAAAATTTCAGAAGCAATGTTTGCCCATGCAAATATCCCTGTATTTGAAACGACGGATACTTCTATAGAAGAAATAGCCAGTAATGTTGTTCAGGCAATGGGGTTTGGATTAGCAGAAAACGGACTCTAACAAGGTTAGAACTAAACTAAATATTAATAATGTGTGATGTATACGAGGACTTAAATAATGATTGAGTATGTAGTTGAATTGGACCGATTGAGCATGGATGATGTCTCCAGAGTGGGCGGCAAAAATGCTTCATTAGGCGAAATGCTACAAAATCTGGCACCGTTAGGTGTATCAGTGCCAGGTGGTTTTGCAACGACTGCGGATGCCTATCGCGAGTTCCTCGTTCAAGATGGATTGAAAGATCGAATCGCTGAGCGTTTACATCACTTAGATATTACCGATATTCCGGCATTGCAGGCGGCAGGTAGTGATATTCGCCGTTGGATTAACGAAGTACCATTTCCTGCTGAAATGGAAAAAGCAATCGACGCTGCCTATGCAAAATTAGAAAAAGAATACGGTCAAGAGGCGACATGGGCAGTACGTTCATCTGCAACAGCAGAAGATTTACCCGATGCTTCTTTTGCAGGCCAACAAGAAACATTCTTAAATGTATCTGGTTTGACCAATATCAAACAATCGATTCGTGAAGTATTTGCATCTTTATTCAACGATCGGGCGATTTCATATCGTGAACATCAAGGTTTTGATCATGAAGAGGTTGCATTATCAGCTGGTATCCAAAAAATGGTGCGTTCTGACATTGCAAGTTCAGGTGTTGCCTTTAGTCTTGATACAGAAAGTGGTTTCCGAGATGTTGTCTTCATTACAGGTAGTTATGGCCTTGGTGAAATGGTTGTTCAAGGCGCCGTTAACCCAGATGAATTTTATGTACATAAACAAACACTGGCAGCCGGTCGGCCATCAGTATTACGTCGTACATTAGGTCAAAAAGCGATCAAAATGATCTATTCTGGTGAAGCAAGTAATCCAGTTAAAACGGTTGAAGTGAATCCAGAACAACGTGTGTTATTTTCGTTAACAGACGATGAAGTTGAAACATTGGCAAAAATGGTTGTAACAATAGAACAACATTACAAACGACCAATGGACGTTGAGTGGGCCAAAGATGGTAATGATGGTCGAATTTATATAGTTCAAGCTCGTCCTGAAACAGTCCAAAGCCAACAAGAAAATGTGATTGAAGAATATATTCTGAAAGAACGCAGCAAAGTATTAGCTGTTGGTCGTTCAATTGGTAAAAAAATTGGTAAAGGTCGCGTTAGATTATTCAATAGTCTGGATCAAATGGATCAATTTGAAGATGGTGATGTATTACTGACGGATATGACCGATCCTGATTGGGAACCAATCATGAAAAAATCTTCAGCTATCATCACTAACCGCGGTGGACGTACATGTCATGCTGCAATCATAGCGCGTGAACTTGGTGTGCCCGCGGTGGTTGGTTGTGGTGATGCAACGGAATCAGTAGTAGATGGTTCAGAAGTCACGGTATCGTGTTCAGAAGGTGATGAGGGTCATATCTACGCAGGTCTATTGGATTTTGAACATAACGTTCGACAAATGAATGAAATGCCAGAACTTCCTGTTAAAGTGATGATGAATGTCGGTAATCCTGATCGTGCATTTACATTTGGCCAATTACCGAGTGATGGTGTTGGTCTGGCTCGTTTAGAGTTCATCATTAATAACATGGTTGGTATTCATCCTAAAGCGTTAATGAATGCCGATAAGATGGGCGATGATGTTCAAAAAATCATTTATGAGAAAACCACTGCGTATGGTGATCCTGTTGAATATTATGTAAGCCGAATCGCTGAAGGTGTTTCAACAATTGCTGCATCATTCAGTGGTAAAAAAGTTATCGTTCGCTTATCTGACTTTAAATCAAACGAATACGCTAACCTTGTTGGCGGACCTCAATTTGAACCGCATGAAGAAAATCCAATGATTGGCTTCCGAGGGGCGTCTCGTTATATATCGGAAGAGTTTAGAGAATGTTTTGAGCTTGAGTGTAAAGCGATGAAACGTGTTCGTGATGACATGGGCTTTACTAATGTGGAGCTGATGATTCCATTCGTACGGACAACAGCGGAAGCAGCAGCAGTTATTGAGATCATGAAAGAAAATGGTCTTGAACGAGGTAAAAATGGACTGCGTATCATTATGATGTGTGAATTACCATCTAATGCAGTATTAGCCGCTGAGTTCTTAGAATATTTCGATGGATTCTCGATCGGCTCAAATGACATGACTCAATTAACATTAGGGTTGGATCGTGACTCATCATTGGTAGCTAATTCGTTTGATGAGCGTAATCCTGCTGTTTTAGCAATGTTAGATATGGCGATCACGGCGTGTAAAAATGCGGGTAAATATATCGGTATTTGCGGTCAAGGCCCATCTGACCAT
>JBFIJJ010000050.1:0-14749 GCA_041600795.1 Methylophagaceae bacterium
AGATGGCCAAGCCAGTTATCGGTATTAAGTGGGGTAGGTGGATTGACCTTGGAAGCATTGAGAAACCTCAATAGTTCAACGATTGGTGTGACACCTAATCCAGCCATTTTGTTTAATGGCACTGATTTCCAGATTAATATGTTAGCTAATCCGCGTATACGCGTTAAAAATGGTGATGATGCGAAGATCCATATTGGCGATCGTTTACCTATTATTACTTCAAATGTCGCCTCCACTGGTGTGATATCTGAAAATGTTCAATATATTGATGTGGGTCTTAAACTTGATGTCGAACCTAAAATTAATCTTGGTGGCGACGTCAATATTAAATTGAGTCTTGATGTCAGCACGATCGGTCAGGCGACGACAACTAATTCTGGTTCTGTGGTGTACCAGATTGGTACGCGTAGTACGTCAACACAATTGCGTTTACAAGATGGTGAGACTCAAGTATTGGCTGGTCTAATCAATGACTCAGATCGGAAAAATATCAACAAAATACCTGGGTTAGGCGATCTACCAGTGTTGGGACACCTATTTTCTACTAATGAGGATGAGAAAATTAAAACCGAGTTGGTGTTAATGATCACACCTCATATTATTCGTCCAAGTAGAACACCAGATTCAGCGTTAACCGAATATTGGGTGGGAAGTGAATTACAAGCAGGTCGGACATTTGCTCAACCTAGTAGCCGTCAAAACTTGCTTGAGCAATCCAAACCAGAACAGGCAGAGGGAACAGTTAGAAGTACGCCTGAAAATAATCCACCATCAGAACCACCACAAGGTTTGAATATGACTTTACCGCCAGGAATGACGTCAGAGTTTTAAATTCAATGAGGTAAGAGATGGCTGAGCGTGGCTTTTCATATATTGAAATTATCTTCACTGTCGCGATATTGGCATTGCTTGCAACAGCGTTACTCCCTTATGCCGAATTATCTGTAACGCGTAAAAAAGAAGCTGAGCTTAGTCATAATTTACGACAAATTCGTAATGCAATTGATGCTTATAAACAAGCTGCTGATGATGGGATTATCAGTGTTACCGCCGATGCCTCGGGTTATCCGCCTACGCTTGAGATTTTGGTTGAGGGTGCGCCCAATGCTCAAGATCCGAAACACCGACCGATCTATTTTTTGCGTCGTATGCCGCGTGATCCAATGAATACAAATACGACAATAGCACCAGCTCAGACCTGGGGTAAACGTAGTTATGATAGTCCACCTGATGCACCCAAAGAAGGAGAGGATGTATTTGATGTCTATTCTCTCAGTAAGCAGGTGGGACTGAATGGGATACCTTACGATGAATGGTAAAAAAATAGGCTTTACATTTGTAGAATTAATGGTGGTTATGGCCATTATAGCCTTGATGTTAACGATTGCGTTACCACGCTATTTTTCCGGATTGGAGCGGGCCAAAGAAGGAATATTGAAAGAAGATTTGTTTACGATGCGTGATGCGATTGATGATTATTATGTCGACAAGGGGCAATATCCTTATTCATTGGAGGTGTTAGTCAAGGATCGTTATTTACGCGCGATTCCACCGGATCCGATCACTGAAAGTAAAGACACGTGGATTATTATCGGATTACCACAGAATCCAGATGTGGTTTATGACATTCGTAGTGGGGCAGATGGTAAGGCATCTGATGGGACATACTATTATGACTGGTAAGTTTTATAGAATATCTGGTTTTGCTTATATGGCATTGTTGCTGATGGTGGCTGTTTCATCATTAATGCTAACAGTTGCGATGCCAGACATTTATCAAACAGCCAAACGTGAGCGGGAAGCACAGTTATTTTTTGTGGGCCAACAATATCAGCGAGCAATTCAACGTTTTTATGAAAATCGTTTTGTACCAATTAAACGGTATCCCAACAGTTTTGATGAATTGCTTGACGATAATCGTAGCCTGAAGCCGCAACACCACTTACGTCAGATTTATCGAGATCCAATCACGCAATCGACGGAGTGGGGACTGGTATTGAATGAACAAGATCAGATCATGGGGGTATATAGTCTATCTCAAGGGTCAGTATTAAAAACACATATTCAGGGACACGGCGTGACAGTCTCGAATGTTGCTGGCGCTCAGAAATATTCTGATTTGAAATTTGTTTATTTACCCAATCGGCAAATAAAGTAAAGAGGTTAAATAGGTTCAACTAGAACTGGCGTTGGAAATTGCGACATGTCCGTGATAGGCATACAATGAATTTTAGTCGCCAAAGCTACGGTTAGATAACCGATGAGTGAATAATGATTACCTTTCCGTAACTATCTTTGATTCATCATTGGGGGCAGGTTATGGTTAGTACAGACAAGCGACAAGTTCTTTGGTTTTCCATTGACAGCACTGGCGAAGACATAGAAGCGCTGCATCAAACGTTAATTTCTAATCAATGGGATGTAACCAAGGTAAATTCATTTACTTCAGCTAAAGAACAGCTAAAACGCATTCCATTTCATGTTGGCATAATTAGCCTTAATCATCCCTTTGCGCCTGACTTACCCCAGCAATTACAAGGTTTTTTGAGTGTTGATAGTCAAATTAACTGGATATTGGTGTTGCCTGAGCAAGTGGAAAAAGTTGAGAATATAGCCTCCGATATTGATGCCATAATTAGCCAATATTGTTTCGATTTTCATCATAGACCAGTAAAACCCGACTTATTTCTATCGGTCTTGGGGCACGCGCATGGCATGGCTGAAATCGCACGTCATCCATATAAAATCAACGCTGTAGATTATGCCCAATTTGGGATTATTGGCAGTAGTGAGCCGATGCAAAAACTGTTTCGTCAGATTAGAAAAGTGTGTGCATTGGATGTGCCAGTGCTGATCAGTGGCGAAACAGGAACAGGTAAAGAACTGGTTGCCAATGCGATCCACTATTACTCAGCCAGATCACCAGCTAATCTAGTGGTTATTAACTGCGGTGGCTTGACGGATAGCCTAATTCAGGCTGAATTATTTGGCTATGAAAAAGGTGCCTTTACCGGGGCATATCATCGTCAGATAGGGCGAATTGAAGCGTGTGATGGTGGTACATTATTTTTAGATGAAATTGGTGACTTGCCTTTGAGTCAACAGGCCAATTTATTACGGTTCTTAGAAGATAAAACCATTGTTAGAGTGGGAGGAACCAAGGAAATTCCTGTTGATATTAGAGTGATTGCTGCAACCAATGTCGATCTTAAAGAAGCTGTAGCTAGTGGCAAATTTAGAGAGGATTTATATTATCGTCTTAAAGTATTACACCTTAAAATACCGCCATTGAGAGAGCGGGGTGATGACATTGAGTTATTGTGCCGTTACTACTTACAGAGTGGTATATCAATGAACAATATACGTGCAAAAGGCTTGAGTGCTCAAGCTCTACAGGTAATTCGTAATAATGAATGGCAGGGTAATGTGCGAGAGCTTGCCAATACCATCAGTCGGGCACAGATTATGGCTGAAGATAGGTTGATTACACCTGCGGATCTAGGACTTGAAAAACGTCACAATCATAATCGTCTTTACACTAATACACTTGAACAAAGTCGGGCTGATGCAGAACGTTCTGCAATAAAAGATGTTTTGAAGAAAAGTAAAAATAATATTAGTCAAGCAGCTTCTTTATTAGGTATTTCACGGGTTACGTTACACCGCCTTATTAATAAATACCAACTTGAAACTGAATAATACACTGCCCATTGCCATGCTTGAGTTGTGTTTCATTATTGAAACATAATCTTTTTCCCTAAAATCACTATAAAAACAGGCCGTTAGTGTTATTTGCCTGTTTTTTAGCCCAATTACTGTTTCAATTCTGTAACAGTTTTAATTGTTATTCTTCTCCTTTGTTTTTTATAAATTTAAGTAAAAACAACATGTTATGCATGTGGCGCAATGTTTGCCTTATCTTGTGTGATGACTTGATGTATCAGTCATTGCGAGGTCTTGCGGCCGCAGTTGATATGGCCACAGAGACTAATATAGAGATTTGAGAATGTGTGCCCAAATTCTGTAATTTGGGCTAAGGCACATAAAGGGGAAGTGTATGAATGCAACAACAATAACAACAAGGTGTTGTAGCTTCTTTATGTCACTATTATTTATGCTGATCATGATAGGAGCTACTTCAGTCTATGCGGCAGATTTAGAACTGGAGGGAAATATACTCAATGATGGAGCAACTGACTGGGAAGATATCTTTGATGTCTCTGGTAATAATGTTCCAACACCTGCTAACCCGCTACCTGCGGGTTTTTCACAAGCAGTGTTTGTCAGGGATTTTGTACCGGGTAAGTCCGGACCAGACCCCTCTACATTTGCAACCGGTAGTAAAGATACCTTAAACATCTCACCGGGCTGGGAATGTACAAAAAGTAATAATGTAAACGATAAAACCGATATTGTTAATGCCTATGCAACAGCCGCCACTAAT
Organism: Methylophagaceae bacterium; assembly: GCA_041600795.1. Lineage (GTDB taxonomy): Bacteria > Pseudomonadota > Gammaproteobacteria > Nitrosococcales > Methylophagaceae. Next base: position 4,445 of record JBFIJJ010000050.1, read on the forward strand.
GGTGATGTAATTGCGTATTTTGCCTTAGAACGGTATTCAAACGAAGGTACTGGCAACGTCGGTTTCTGGTTTTTGAAAGATGGCAGTACAGGCTGTACACCAAACCCAAAAACAGGCTCATTTACTGGTAATCATGTTGATGGTGATATCTTAATTGTGTCTGAATTTAGTGGTGGTGGTAAAGTTGACACCATCCTTGCCTACCGCTGGGTCGGTGGTGCTGGCGGCTTTCTTGACCCAACTCCGGTTGCCGCAGGCAGTGAATGTGTTGGCGGTGGCGTTGGTCAAGATCTCTGTGCGATAGTCAATGGCAACTTGCTTGATGGTTATGGTGTTGGTACTGATGTGCCTTGGTTAACTGAAACTAAACAACCAGGCTCTACACCTTCTAATGATCTGGATGTGTCTGAGTTTTTTGAAGGTAAAATCAATTTAACTAAATTAAATCTTCTAGGCTGTTTTTCTAAATATATGGCTGTGACTCGGTCATCTACTTCATTGACTGCAACCATATTTGACTATGCATTGGGTAACTTCTCACTATGTAGTATCAATGTAACAAAACAATGTACTACTGGTGTTGATAACCCTGTTGTTAATGCTGGCGGTGATGCCATCTTGACATTATTTGATGTCATCGTGACTAATGATGGTGTTTCAACCATTAATGACGTGTCTATTGAAGAAGACATTGTACTCGGGGCTGGTGAGTCATGTGCTGTTGTTGCTGTAGGTGGTAACCCTGTTGGACCAGTCGATATTAGCGATGGTAGTCCATACGTTATTGCTGCCAGCTTGGCAAAAGATGTCAGTCTTACTGCACAAGTACAATGCGAAACCAGTGATAATCCATTGGATAATGCTGTCACTGCACGTGCAAAATCAATCGTATCGGCTGGACCTCCAGACTTAGCTGATAGTTATGACATGACAGAACAACAATTATGTCCACTAAATATCAGTCCTATGATTGACGTTAACAAACAATGTACTGATCTAAGATTAACTTCAGTAGGTGGTGTGTTGACTATGGAAGTCGAAGTTGACATTGATTTAACCAATACATCAGATGAAAAACTAGTTGATGTACTGATTTCAAATGTTGTCGGTGATTCTCAAGGTGGAACACCAATCACATTGAATCATGTTGATAGCGGTGGCAATCCGTTACCTGCTTTTGATGGTGATTTAGCTCCAGGAGAAACTGCGTACTTCAAAAGTGTGTATGTACCATCAGATGTTGATGGTGGTATAGCGACTGATGATACTACTGGTAATGCTTCATTTACTGACAGAGTCGATGCATCAGGTGTAGGTGCAATCAGTGGAGCAACTGCTACTGATTACAACACTGCAACATGTGATTTATGTCCTAGCACTCAACAATAACGTTTAGTGATATAAATTACTTACTGAGTGGCAACAAAAGGGGGCAGCAGGATTTATTCCTGCTGCCTTCTTTTTATTGAGATTGGAGTTAACATTACTTAGTTGGTTTACCGCCACCTTTGGTGTTACCACCGCCGCCACTGCTTTGCAAACTAATGTAGACCATCGCAGTAGCACTGGCCTGACCATCACTGATGGTATAGCTGAAGCTATCACTACCTTTGAATCGCTTAGCTGGTGTATAGACAAGACTACCATCAGCATTAACACTGATATCACCTTTAGATGCAGCACCGATTCCAGCAATGTAGATTGCATCATTGTCAGGATCAGAATCATTCTGTAACACATTGATCGTGATCGGAGCGATTTGGGTCATGGTGGCTGAATCATCGACCGCCACAGGTGCGTGATTGGTACTGGTATTAGCAACCACATAGGTGACCGACGTTTGGGCACTGTAACTGCTGGCATCCATATTAAGTACAGACATCGCAATTGAGTAAAAACCATCACTGGCATTGGTGGCCGAGGTCACGGCAATTGAACTTGAGCCAGATTGCCCCGGCGATAATGTGAGCTGTTTGTCAGCACTAGTCCAACCGCTAGGCAATATATCAGACAGCAGGAAGGTTGATGATGGGCAAGCACTATTATCCATGTTGGTTACAGCCAGCGTAAACACAGCGGTTGCTCCAGCCTGTAACCATTGGCTCTCAACCGGACTGACAGTAAGTTGTGGATTATTACGACTACACGTCACCGTTGGACTGCCATTCAAACTAATCGCAATGCCTGCAGACTGACTGGTGGTGTATTGATTGCTAAAGGTTATGCCCGTCGCACTATCGGTAAAACTGCTACCTGTCATCAATGCTGGATCATATAAATCAGCAAAGTTGGACGATAAGGTGGTGCTTTCAGGCGTCATATCGAGTAAAAAGCTACTGTTACCATCTTGCTCTGTGCCCATGTGAACAATGACCCCATTATTGATATTGGCATCGTTCAGATAAGGATCGCTGCTAATAAAGCTATCTTCACCAATTGATCGTCGTTGTTCGATATAAAACCAGCGGTTTTGGCCAGTGGCAGGATCGGTATCACGTAATACTTTTAACGCTTTGGCATTGCTGCTATTGGTTTCGATTGGCTCGATGGTGTAACTGCCAGATTGTTGCACAGTTGTAATCGTAGGCATATTACCCTGATTGAGCCAGCCCAAGCGTTCTTTTTGATACGCATTATAGTGGCCAGGTTGAGCGCCCATGGTATCCAATTGATCACCGTAAGTTAGTGACACACAGTTAGTATCGGTGGCATCACCTTGACAATTAAGACCATGTGAATGGAGAAGTCCAAAATTGTGGCCCATTTCATGTGCTGGTACTTTGGTGAATAAATCGCCCCTGACCCAAGCTTGTGTTTGGATTCCACCGACTGTGGCAAAACCTGACCACGAACAGGTGTTGAACGGGAACACATAGACATAACGATCGTATTGAGTCAGATCAACATTATTAGCAATAGCGGCATCATCAGCTGCTTGGGCGATGGCCCATTGATCGCAGCTATCAGTACTGTTGATATTGGCTGTATACCAACCAAGCACATCACCGGTCAGCCAAGTTTGTTGATAGGAGTTTTCCATAAAGAAATTGCTGATCTGAGTGAAAAAACGATCATAGACTTGGCTTGGTGTCCAAGGCATTTCAGTCGGTTTATCTTTGAAATTAACCAGAAATACAGCAGTACGTTGTTCACCAAAAGTATTGCTTAGAATCGCTGGTGAAGAACTAATGGTCGGATCAGATGAAGCACCTGCTGCCAGCATCAGTTGGTCAGAATTAAGTGCGATAACAGGGGCTTCATCATCGCTTTCGGTGCCAAACATAAACCCTTGAACAACTACTTTCTGGCCAGTTTTGGCTGTGGGTTGTTGATTATGGGCAATGGCTAAAGCAAAACGTTGTTTATCTTGTTTTAAATAATAATGTAGACGGCTATTTTCAGGCTGTTCATTATCTTCAAAGAAGATCTCAAGTGTGCCTTCAGCAGCGACTCTTTGTTCTAATAAGTCCTGTACATGAGAGGGAAACTGTTTTTTTAATGCATCAGGTAACGCATAGGTCAATGCTATTTCCGGCTCATGTTGTGCAACATCAGTTAACAATGTGCGACGTTCATTGGCAAGGAGCACCAGTTGAGATTCGATCGCTGCTTTTTGATCAACAGTCGCGTGGCGATAACGTGCTAGCAAACTATTAAGTTGGGTTGTCAAGTCAGCGAGTTGATTACCTTTTGCTGTTGAACTGGCATTAGATTTATGTTTTCCAGTGGCGTGAGCCTGATTGGAATGAAACACAAATAGTGAAATAAAAATAAGTGCGAAAAGCGTAAAAAAATATGGGTGTATAGATAACTTAAGCGATTTAATCATAGATAAAAGTCTTTTAACGAGTTAAAACAATTCGCTCATTAACACAGGCTATTTATGTAATGCACAAATTAACTGCTCAGGTTTAACTGATTAGGAAAAATTAATGCTGACAAATATATGTGTGCTCGAGATGCGAATCTCGGAGACTTCCTTTTTCTTGGTTTTTATCGCAGGTGTGCACTTTAATAGATAAAACGGTTTAAATGTTTGAGCTAGGTCTCGTTTTGACTTTCTCAGAGATATTTAATGTGTTCTAAATCTCAATTTATTAAATTTGTACGAGTATTTTTGGGGCACAAAAACTCGCATAGACTAACATACTTAATTCTCAAACCAAAATTAAAACCAATTTATTTGTAGATAAAACAATAGGATAGATTGGTATGGCTAGGTTTGCGCTGAATGTAATAAGAGCGTGATGAATACATGGATAAGCACATAACACACTGGCTTTATAATGTATGGCTATAGAGATAACGCTTAGAATGGCAGAAAATTATGATGGTTTTATCGCTTTTAAATTGATATGATTTCCACCCTTCATCGCTAATAGCTCTTGCTGTTATACCAAACAATCAATGTTATTAGCCGATAATTTAAAGTGAATTAATGTCGTCGGGGCATGGCGCAGCCTGGTAGCGCACTTGCATGGGGTGCAAGGGGTCGTAGGTTCAAATCCTACTGTCCCGACCAATTCAATTTTGAATTAAGTCACTCAGGAAAATCCTGAGGGTAATCGAGCAAAAATCCGATATTGAAATTTCAATTTGATAGGTATGATTTACCCATCTAACAAAGATATTGAAACCCAACAATAAAGGTGATTACTATGTGGACTAAACCAGAATATTCAGATATGCGTTTCGGCTTTGAAGTTACAATGTACATTTGCAATCGATAAGCAGAAATTATAATAATTAAAAACCTCAATGTATGAATATATTGAGGTTTTTTTTTGTCTATAATGTATGCTAGAAGCATTGCCGATTGAGACCGATGTTATGACTACTAAAGATTATCGAGCAGTAGAGATCATTAGTAATAATTGCACATGTATGTTGTCAAAACATGCAGGTAAGCGGTTGCTCATGACTGAATTCTCTGAATTAGCTGGCAACGCAGGTTTAAATGTGGCATGTAAATGCACATTCAAACATTACTCAGACCGACGTGATCAAAAAGAGAGAAGGAAGTTTGATATTGAGTCTCTGGTATTCAATGCATTTCGGCGTACCCAGCCGTTTGGTCGACGTTTGAAAGATGAGTTGAATAAACTACGGTTTGAGAAAATGTTGAGTGAAATGCATCTTGTAGCATAACTGGACTTTGTTATGACTAAATATAGCCTCGTTTTTCGAGGCTTTTTTGTATGTATAGTTTTAGCGCCCAGATAGCAACATGGTTCATAGAGCATTCTGACACAGTGCTTATTTTAGAAACTTTCCGTTGTATATCTAAATGCTTTCATTTCATGTGACCAGTAATCGCTTGGTAATCCTGCTTTGATTTTAAGGTGATCTATAAAATCAGTTGTATTTGGTAAGGATTGCCAGACAGAAGGTAAGAATGTTGCTTTGTGAAAACCATCATCTAGAATCAGCCCATCAATATTAGGTCTTAATTGTTGTTTTAATTCACTTTCAGTGTGACAAATAATAGGCTCGGCCGGACTAAGAATAGAAATATGTATACTGATATTTTCTAATTCTGTAGCAATAACAGGTGGAAAACGATGATCAGAAAATGCTGCGGAAAAGGCATTATTGGCAACATCTTGTGCAAGAGGTCTGTAAGATTCTAACGTACCTATACAGCCTCTCAGGTGAGCGTCTTTCTCTAACGTAACGAAGCTTGCACCGACTTCTTTCAGTTGTTGAGGGACCGTATCCAAGTCTACGATAAGTGGCTGATGATGTGTTAAGCCATATTCAATCGACGCTCTGGCGATGTCTTTTAATAACTGACGCTGCTCAGTGTTGAACATCAGCGTTTTCTTCAAATAGATAGGCGCCATAACCGACAACACTATCTTTACTGCCTGCAGTGTCACCAGAATTTCTAACGTCGATGATGGATACTTTCAATGGGGAGTGTTTTGCAAAATCAAGCAATCCTCTGATCCCAACACAGCCACAAGCATGGAGAGAATCAATTCGATCACTATCTAACGTAATAATAGCTTGTGACGTTGCATTATCTAATAATTTTGCAGTTTTGTAGTCGTGATAGTGACTTAAGTCAGAACTGATCACAATCAGTGTTTCAGAACCGCCCCAGAGTGTTTCAATGACGTGTGATACCTGTGTCGTACTTGCATCACCAACGACGATTGGAATAATTGAAAAATTGGTCAAGCTAAAGTGTAAAAAAGGCAATTGAACTTCTAGGCTATGTTCATTTGCATGTGCCTCATCAAGGATGCTCATTGCATCTAATGCTAATAATTTTTGATCACTATCGTGGTTAACTTTAATGGCGCCAAATGGTGTATCAAAATAGTCAGCACTGCTCAGCGCTAAACCATAAAAACCGACACGATGAGATGGTCCAATTAGAACGACACGCTTAATGTCATCACGGTTTGATAGTAAATATTGATATACGCTAGCTGCAACGGCACCAGAATAAATATATCCAGCGTGTGGAACTATCAAGGCCTTTGGTTTATGTCGTTGTAAACAGGGTTTTGCTTCGTGAAATGAATGCTCTATCATCTCTAATAGCGAAGCCGTGTTGGCAGGATAAAATAAACCTGCGACGGCAGAAGGTCGAATATTTTTCATGACAGATCTCCAAACAAAGGAGTACTATAACCATAGTATCCGTCTGGTTATTAAATAGTGCAACTTTTGATTTAATAAACCTCAAAATAGTGGGGTGTAGTTATGGTTACTAACACCAATGCCAATGAAATATTTGGCGATACTGTTACTACACAGTATTGGCATCGCTTAGATGATGGGCGTGTTCAATGTGATCTTTGTCCGCGGTTTTGCAAATTGCATAAGGGTCAACGTGGTTTATGTTTTGTTCGTGCTAATCAAGACGACAATATTGTGCTGACAACATGGGGACGCTCCAGCGGCTTTGCAGTTGATCCCATAGAAAAGAAACCACTAAATCATTTTTTGCCTGGTACGCCTGTTTTATCATTTGGTACGGCTGGATGTAATCTTGCCTGTAAATTTTGCCAAAACTGGGACATTAGTAAATCTAGAGAAATGGATACCTTGATGGCTGTGGCGACACCAGAGATTATTGCGTCTAAGGCACACGAGTTAGGTTGCCGCAGTGTTGCTTATACCTATAACGACCCGGTTATTTTTCATGAATATGCGATAGATGTCGCTCAAGCCTGTACTGAATTAGGCATAAAAAACGTGGCCGTAACGGCAGGTTATGTATGTCCAGAACCACGAGCTGAATTTTACCGGTATATGGATGCTGCCAATGTTGATCTTAAAGCATTCACCGAACATTTCTACCACACATTGACAGGGTCACATTTGCAACCTGTGCTTGAAACAATCGAATATATCAAACATGAAACCAATGTTTGGCTTGAACTGACTACATTGCTCATTCCGGGAGAAAATGATTCTGAAGGCGAGATCCAAGAAATGACCCAATGGGTGGTTGAACATTTAGGACCTGATGTGCCGATGCATTTTTCAGTGTTTCATCCTGATTGGAAAATGCTTAATACAGCACCAACACCGCCAGAAACGGTATTGAAAGCTCGCCAAATTGCTTTAGATAATGGTGTTCATTATGCCTATGTCGGCAATATGCACGATAAACATGGAGACAGCACCTGGTGTCATCATTGCGGTTCATTATTGATAGGACGTGATTGGTACGAGCTCAGTGAATGGCAACTGACAGCAGAAGGTAAATGTAAATCATGTGGAACAGTGTGTGCCGGTGTTTTTGAAAATCAACCGGGTAAATGGGGTGCGAAGAGAGTGGCAGTTTCAATGACAGCTTAATGTTTGCTAGAAAATAAATTTTTTAGCTACTAAATTGAATCAGAATTCATGCCTCTTGAAAATGCTGTAGTTCCTTGGCTAAGAAGTCGGCTAAAGAGATACTATTAGTGGAATGTATGATCGTGTCGCAACTCCAGATATTGCTGACATTGGCAGCCCGTAACTCTGACATAGCGTCATCGACAAATAAAGCATGCGTTACTAATACTGAAATTGAACTAGGTTTGTATTGAGCTAATTTTTGTGCGGTGGCTAATAGGGTTTTACCTGTGCTGGCGACATCATCAACAATAACGATGTTACGATCGTGATAGTCAGCGGATGGTAAGACTACCTTAACTTCTTTATCACCAGACCGTTTCTTGCTGGCAATACAATAATCCAATTTATAGTGCTGGGCTATACTGGCAACCCATTGTTCTGATTCACTATCAGGCCCGATAAGGAAAGGATTTTTAACCTTGTTTTGTAAAAAATGCGCCATAGGATCTGTTGCAGTGACATTGATTGCTTTCTGAACTGGAACGGCTTCTGACAGAGTGTGCACACGATGTAAGTGAGCATCTACCGTCAAAATATGATCAAACTGTGTTGCTAATAATTCACCTATTAGCGTTTGACTTACAACCTCACCTGGATGAAATGCTTTATCTTGTCGCATGTAGCATAGATAGGGTGCAACAAGACTAATTGTTTTAACACCTTGTTTACGTGCACTGGCAGCGACCAACATCAGTTCAACTAATTTTTGATTAGGATCATTTAAACTTCGACAGACAATGATGTGTTTCGGTAACGATTCCGGAAGAAATAATTGACTCTCACCATCAGGAAAATGATGAATTTTAACTTGAGCGTAGGGTAGTTCGGCTGCGTGTGCTAATTGAGAAGCCTGTTGATTATATTCAGGAAATCCTAATACGAGGCAATCATTCATCTCTAACACTCTCAGTATCGATCTGATAACCATCCTCTTTTTCAGCCGCAGTGATTGCAAAGTTAAAATCTGCATTGAATTCAGCATAAATAGTGAAAAGTGTGTCACCTTTTTGGACACGATCATCAAGCTTTTTATGCAAATAAACACCGGCACCACTATCTAATGGCGCACCTGCTAGCCGAGCTATGGATGCTATTTTGAGGTTATCTATACCCGTAATTGTGCCTGATTTTGAAGCGGTGACATCATGCTGAAGTTTACCTAAACTGAGTGAGGTTAGATTACGACCCTGTGCATCGATAATCGCATTCATTTTTGCTAAGGCGCGACCAGATTCAAGAATGTCACGTGCGATAACGTAGCCTTGGCCACCTCTAACATCAAAATCGAATTCAATGATTCTGCCAGCAAGTTGTAAGGCTTTTTCACGCAGATCAAGCGGAGCATCTGGCGCATTTTCCAAAACTTTCATGATGTCGATGGTTTCTAACACTGGTCCAACCCCGTGACCAATGGGTTGTGTGCCATCAGTTAAAACTACTTCGGTATGTAATCCCATTTTATCGCCGACATATTCGAATAGTTTGCGTAATTTTAGCGCATCAGTTGGATTGCGAATTTTAGCCGTTGGGCCAACGGGAATATCAATCAGTAGATGTGTTGCTCCCGCAGCTATTTTTTTGGACAGAATTGAAGCGACCATTTGACCGGAAGAGTCCATCGATAAGGGGCGTTCAACTGCAATTAAAATATCATCAGCCGGTGCGAGTTGGGCTGTTCCACCCCAAACAATAAATGCACGTTCTTGTTGAAGAATTTCGCGTAGTTTGTCTTGGGAGTGATCAACGTTAGCAAAGACTTCCATAGTGTCGGCAGTACCCGCTGGTGATGTGATCGCACGACTCGACGTTTTAGGCATTAACATGCCGTGTGCAGCAACAATAGGCACAACAAGCATTGTGGTTCGATTACCCGGAATACCACCAATACAATGTTTGTCAGAGACTTGATGTTCGCCCCAATTAAGCTTTTCGCCAGTATTCACCATGGCGCGAGTCAGGCTTAATACTTCCTCACGTTCCATGCCGGTTTCAGCACAGCCAACCAGAAATGCTGCAATCTCGATTTTGGAATAACGGCTGTCAACAATATCTTGGATAATAGTTAAATATTGCTCATAACTAAGGCGCTCACCTGCAATTTTGAGATGAACTGAGCGTAGCGATGTTGGTGGTGTTGCATGACTTATGAGTACTTCTGTACCTTCCGGCATGCCAAGTTGGCGGAAAACTTGTTCACTCAGACCCAGCTGATCCAGGCCTGTAATACATTCATCGTCGACAACATTAAGCAAAGCTATGACTGGCGCACCATTTGAGACGATGTGGATCTCAATTTTACTTAGTGCCTGAAAGCCTTCACTTCGGTAGATGGGACAGTCTCGATGTAAAAATGCCACGTTTTCTTTGTAAGTATCAATGCCTACACGACGTAGTTTTAACGATGGAATGAGAACCTTATCTTCGGTCATACCTGAATTCATTAGA
>JBFIJJ010000051.1:0-14692 GCA_041600795.1 Methylophagaceae bacterium
GCAAAACTGACTGTATCATTAGGCTGGCACTGTTGTTTCCATTGTGTGGCATAGGGCATATCGGCATTAATCACTGCAATACCGCCACTTTTTAAACCATCATAAATAGCTGCTTTTTCCGTAGCCACGCCATCAATATCAACAAAGCCTTCTAGGTGAGCTGCACCAACATTGGTGATAACAGCGACATCTGGTCTAACCAATGCAACTAATTGTGCTATCTCGCCTGGATGATTTGTGCCCATTTCAATAACGGCATAATCACAATCATTAGCAATTCGTGTTAGCGTTAAGGGAACACCAAGTTCATTATTCAAATTGCCAATTGTTGCTATAACACTGCCCTGCTCAGCCAAAATAGCTGTAATCATTTCTTTGACAGTTGTTTTGCCATTACTTCCTGTGACTGCAACGAATTTCGTTTTACATTGTGATCGCCAATAGGCGGCTAATTGACCAAAGGCATGAACAACATCATTCACAACAAGTTGTGGCAGTTCATCTTCTTGATATTCCGAAACAATGGCTGCAACTGCTCCGGCCTGACGCGCTGCAGCAAGGTAATCATGCCCATCAACATGTTCACCTTTTAGTGCCATAAACAGATCACCAGCAGCAATGTTTCTGCTATCAATAGCAGTGCCTGTAACAACAGTATCAATTTCAGGCTTAGCACAACCTAAGACATCAGCTATTTGTGATAAGAGTAAGTGCATGCTCATCACTTAACCTCCGCAATACTGTGATTATCATCATTTGCTGCCTGCAACGCTTTAACTACGGCTTTAGCATCACTAAATGGAATTTTCATACCTGATATTTCTTGATAATCTTCATGGCCTTTGCCTGCGACTAATACGATGTCATCTTGTGAGGCATGAACAACAGCAAAAGTAATTGCTTGCTGACGGTCATGTTCAACGTGAACAGTTTCAGGCTTGCTCATACCCATTAAAATATCAGCAACAATATCGTGATTATTTTCGCTTCGAGGATTATCGGCTGTTAGTACAATTTTATCGGCATACTGCTCGGCACATTGTCCCATGACAGCACGTTTGCCCTTATCTCGATCACCACCACATCCAAACACGCACCACAACAAACCTTGCTCAGGCAAATGTGTTCGCAATGATGTTAATGCTTGCGTTAATGCGTCTGGTGTATGAGCAAAATCAATCACAACTTCTGCCTGATTTTGAGCAGAATAGGTCTGCATACGGCCATCAACAGCATGACACTGCTCAATGGCTTGGCATGCTTTATCAAATGGAATATTAACTGCGATCAGTCCAGCTAATGCTGCAAGCAAGTTATCAACATTAAATCGACCTAATAAGCCACTTTTAATCTTAATAGCTGTTTCTTCAAATGAAATTGTAAATGACATGCCTGATAAATCGCTTTCGATAGCACTTGCCGTAAATGTGCTGTTATCACTAGTTTGTGCGTTATAGGTCATAACACGTAGTGCTTGATTTGCTATTAATTGTTTAATCAATGACTGTCCAAACTCGTCAGCACTGTTGAGTATCGCTGTAGCTAAGCTGTTAAAACTAAATAATTGTTTTTTAGCCCGTGCATATTCTTCCATCGTAGTGTGATAGTCGAGGTGATCACGACTTAAGTTCGTTAAGATAGCAACGTCTATTTCTACACTATTTAATCGACCTTGAGCTAAGGCATGAGACGACGCTTCAATCACAACATGGCTACAACCCTGACTATAAAATTCAGCAAATACAGCTTGCATCAAAATAGGATCTGGGGTGGTCATGCCTGTTGAAGACAAGTTACCGATTTTGCCAACACCTAATGTGCCGATAACACCACATTCAACACCAAGATAATCAAGCGATTGTGCTATGAATTGACTTACTGAGGTTTTACCGTTGGTGCCAGTTACTGCAATAACAGTCATTTTATGTGTCGGAAAATCATAATATCGTGCTGCAATTTCACTGGCATTTTGAGCTAACTGTGAGATTGGATAAGCTTCAGCTTGAGCATTTTCAATTAACTTAGATTCAGCCGATGTTAAGCCAACTTCCACATCAAATAAAATGATGATCGCACCTAAGCTTAATGCTTGTTTTAAATGGGCTGTACGTTGTTCAGCATTCTGAGCTAGTGATAAAAATAACCAACCAGACTCAACTTTACGGCTATCAAGGCTTAAACCTGACACTACGGTATCTGACACGGGATGCTCATTCGCAACCAATCCTGCGATCAAATCACTTATCTTTTGAGTATAGTTCGTTACTAGTGTCATTTCTGTGCCACCAGCAATTGTGTTTTTGGCAAGTTATCAGGTGCTATATTCAAAATACGCATCGCACCTGTCATGACTTCTGAAAATACCGGCGCAGCTACCAAACCACCGTAATATTCTTTGCCTTGTGGATCGTCGACCATCACGACCATTGATAATCGAGGGTTGTTTGCAGGAATAACACCAGCAAACACAGAGACATAGCGCTTTTCAGCATAGCCGCCAGCAACCGCTATCTTGGCTGTACCGGTTTTACCTGCCACACTGTAATTTGCCACTGCTGCACGTGTTGCTGTTCCGCCCGGCTCGATTACTTTTTTCATCATGTCGACGACGTTATGCATGATGTCAGAAGAAAACACACGGCGTCCAAGCGGAGCATCATCACGAGCGATAAAACTTACTGGACGTAAAATACCACCACTACCTAATACGGTATAAGCCCGTGCTAGTTGTAATGCTGTTGTTGCCACACCATAGCCAAAGGCTAAGGTCGCTCTATCTAATGTCCGCCATGATTGAGGATCAGGCAAATGCCCCACTGCTTCACCCGGGAAATAGGCTCCCGTTGGCTCACCTAAACCAAATGAGGCAAAACCTTGCCAAAAATAATCAGGTTCTAAAGCCAAGGCAATTTTACTTGAAGCAACATTACTTGATTTTTCGATCAAGGTTGCAAGATCAATCTCGCCATAATCACGGTGATCACGTATTGGCTTGCCTGTCACCATCATATAACCAGGATGGGTATTAATAATGGTTGATGTTGAAAACTCACCAGATTTCAACCCAGTTGCCACAGTAAAAGGTTTAACTGTAGAACCCGGTTCAAATAAATCTGTCACCGCTCTGTTACGAAAATCACTGGTTTTTAGGCCATGGCGATTATTGGGATTAAACGATGGTTGATTTACCATCGCCAATACTTCACCGGTATGCACATCTAAAATGACTGCCGCCCCAGAACGTGCCTGATGTTGAATTACCGAAGCTTTAAGTGATTGATAGGCTAAATATTGCAAACGTAAATCTATGCTCAGTTTGATATTTTCACCATGTTTAGCTGCTTTTAACTGTTCGCCACCTTCAACAAAGTTACCCTTACTATCTCGTACCATCCGTTCTAAGCCTGGTACGCCAGTTAGAATATCGTTGTAGGTAAGTTCTAAACCTTCCTGCCCCTGATCATCAACATTAGTAAAACCAACGATATGAGCAGCTACTTCGCCAGCGGGATAATAACGTTTATATTCACGTTGAAGTGATACACCTGCAATATTGAGCGCTTCTACTTTTTGCACAATCGCAGGCGTAACCCGACGTTTTAGATAAACAAATTCACGATCTTTATTTTGTTCAAGCTTGTGGCTGATTTTTTTACTATCTAGGTTTAACGCCTTAGCCAAGGCTTTAATCGTATTTGTATCATCCGTCATTTCTTGTGGATTCATCCACACTGAAAATACAGGAGTACTAATAGCAAGCGGTTCACCATGTCGATCTAAAATCATGCCTCTATGAGCCACAATAGGTACTTTTCTGACATGACGGGCATCACCTTGATTTCTTAAAAAATCAGGGTCAATAACTTGAATATCTGCAAGTCGATAGCTAAGACCTAATACTAGACCGACAAACACAATTTTAACCAGATTCAAACGCCAAATATTGATGTGGTTGGATGGCTGATTGTGCCGGCTCATGGTTTCACCACAACAATCATGTCAGCAGAAGGTACAAGCATATTTAAACGTGCTTGTGCTTGTTGTTGAATGCGACTGGGTGTGGCCCATGTGCTTTGCTCTAACAGTAATCTACCCCATTCTTCATTGAGGTTGTCACGATGTTGTTCTAATTTCTGTAGAGTGACGAACTCTATTCTGGTTTTGTGCTTGGTATAAATCACTGACATTGCCGAAACTAATAACAAAGCAATCATGATTACCATAGAAAAGTTAGCGCGAAGTTGCTCAATCACATAGCTAAAATTCATGCTAATTTCTCCGCTATGCGAAGCACTGCACTGCGAGCTCTTGGATTTTGAGCCAACTCTGCATCACTAGCCTTAATCGCCTTGCCAACCAGACGAATTTTAGGATTCAGTTGATCTGCTGTAACAGGAAAATTAGCCGGTAAATCATCACCACGTGCTTGATCACGGAAAAAACGCTTAACGATGCGATCTTCTAAAGAATGAAAGCTAATCACCGCCAATCTGCCACCGACGGCCAAGACATCAATCGCCTGTTGTAATGCCAGCTCTAAATCACCCAATTCATTATTAATAAAAATACGAATCGCTTGGAAACTACGCGTCGCTGGATGTTTGTGCTTTTCGCGAAATGGACTCGCTTTATCAATCAAGTTCGCTAATTGTTTGGTTGTGGTTATAGGTGTGTGTTCACGTGTTTCAACAATTTCTCTTGCAATACGTTTTCCAAAACGCTCTTCACCAAGGGTTTTAAGCACCATTGCAATCTCGTCCATGTCTGCAATTGCCAACCATTCGGCGGCACTCATACCAGCATCAGGATTCATCCGCATATCAAGCGGACCGTCTTTCTGGAAACTAAAGCCGCGTTCAGCAACATCAAGCTGAGGTGAGGACACACCAATATCTAATAGAATACCGTCGACCTTCCCTTGCCAGAGATGGTCATAGACTTGAGAAGAAAGATCAGCAAAAGAACATTGTTCGATGCTAAATCGTTTATCAACTTGGGCTAACTTCTGACCTTCAGCAATCGCAGCAGGATCTTTATCCAAGCCAAGTAAACGGCCTTTATCTGATAATTGAGCTAAAATAGCGCGAGCATGGCCACCACGACCAAAAGTACCATCAATATAGATACCATCAGGCTTAACCGCTAATGCGGCAACTGTCTCGTTCAACAGGACGGGTAAATGTTCTGAGTAGCTCTCGGTCATACATTTTGCCCTAAATGGATAGGCTTTCTAGTTCGGCCGGTAAAATACCGTCAAAATCTTCTTCCAGACATTCATCCATCAAGGTGTTCCAAGTGTGTTCATCCCACAACTCAAACTTATTACCTTGACCAATCATGACCGTATTTTTTTCAATTCCAGCAAATTCACGTAACTTGGCTGGAAGCAAAATACGGCCGTTACCATCCATCTCACACTCTGTCGCATAACCCAATAACATTCGTTTCAAACGACGAACTTGCGGATTTAAGCTTGGCAGAGCAGTTAATTTTTGTTCTACTGCCTCCCACTCGGGCATAGGGTAAAGCTGTAAACAGTGATCAGAGTGATCAATTGTGACGACTAACCGACCTTCACAACAGACGTCGAGATGCTTACGGAACTTGGCTGGAATGGCCATCCGTCCTTTTGCATCTAGATTGAAAGTTGCTACGCCTCGAAACACATCTTGTCCTTAGTTTATTTGATCCACTTTGATCCACTTTTACCCACTAAACGACACTATAGGAGTGCTAATAGTCGGTGTCAAGCATCTCAATAAACAAAATCCTCTTTTATGGACAATGACTTAGCTTAATTTTGTTAAAGTGGGAGATAAGCTAAAAACAGCCATTCAGATGACTACTTTTTTATCAAAATGGTGGCGTTGGAAGTTAAAGTAAATTCTAGATGTGAGACTGATATTTTTTGAAAATTATCTTTCAAACTTGCTCTCAAGCATTAGGATTTTCTTGGCTGATTATTTTCTGATTAGCGGAATCCGTTCAATATTCTCAAAAAGCTAGCATCGTTATTCGATATTTATGACTCAAAACATCATCTCTGTCAGTCATGCAAGCCTTGTATTAGAGAACATTTAAACCGTTCACACTATAAGAAAAATATTACCTCAACTGTGCAATTTTTAGTCTAGTTGACATATAGTTAAGCCTTCATAGCAATAACTCAATGCTAAATAGCACAAACAGGTGAGGCAAAGACGATGGAAAGAAATGAAGCAATGTCGCTAATAATCAAGTTATTAAGCATGATGTTGGAACAAGGTGGTTCAGACTTATTCATCACAGCAGGAGCACCGCCATCGATCAAAATCAAAGGTCAAATGACCCCCCTATCAAAACACCCGCTATCTGATGAAGATGCCAAAGCCATTACCCAAAGTGTAATGAATGATAAACAACTTAAACAGTTTGAAGAAACCAAAGAATGTAACTTTGCTGTAGCGCCACCAGGCCTGACTCGTTTCCGTGTCAATGCTTATGTTCAGCAAGGTATGCAAGGTCTAGTCATGCGTACGATTGCTGCTGAAATCCCCAAACTTGATGAATTAGGTCTACCCGAAGTACTTAAGGACGTCATCATGGGTAAAAATGGTTTGGTTGTAATGGTTGGTGGTACTGGGTCAGGTAAATCCACTTCGATGGCGGCGATGTTAGATCATCGCAATGAAAATAGCCATGGCCATATCATTACAATAGAAGATCCAATTGAGTATGTTCACCCCCATAAAAACTGCATTATCATGCAACGCGAAGTCGGCGTTGATACCGATAGCTGGGAGGCAGCATTACACAACACACTTCGTCAGGCACCCGATGTGATTGTATTAGGTGAAATTCGAGATAAAGAAATTATGGATTTTGGTATTGAGTTCGCTCAAACAGGCCATCTGGCCTTAGCAACCTTACATGCCAATAATGCCAATCAAGCCATTGATCGTATTTTAGGATTCTTCCCATCTGATAAACAAGTCAAGCTAATGCAAGATTTATCGCTTAACTTGAGAGCGATCATTTCGCAACGTCTGGTCAGAACGGTTGATGGTGGCCGAACTGCCGCGATTGAAATCTTATTAAATACACCACTTATTTCAGATTTGATTGCTAAAGGCGATGTATCTGGCATCAAAGCAATTATGAACAAATCGCGTGAACTGGGTATGCAAACCTTTGATCAGGCCTTATTCGACTTATATAACGAAGGCCGTATAAGCTATGAAGAAGCACTTAAAAATGCAGATTCTATCAATGAGGTTCGTCTCAAAATTAAACTCTCTAAAGAAAATTCCGATGCCGACCTTAACGAAGATTTTGCTGTTGGAATGGAAGATAGCATGATCGATAATCGTGACAGAAAGAGTAATGATGACAGCGCCATGTTCGGTGATTCATTATCGTTAATGATCGAAGAAGATGATGAAAATACAGACAAGGTTTAATACAACCCTATTTAACTCAAGATCTAACCATCAAAAAACACAGTGAGAACAATCATGGATATCTCCCCTTATATTAAGTTGATGATTGAAAAACAAGCACAAAGCCTAACATTTGTGCCAGATCAGGCACCAAGAGTCACTTTGGAGGATCAAGCTCGTGCGGTAGGCACGACCGTTTTCACTAACGAGATGTTGCAGGATATTTTTGAAACGATCACGAATGACACGCAAAAACTACAATTATCAATTAACAAACGTATACGCTTTGTCGCTCCTCTATTAGGGGGTGCTAATCTCATTACTGAGATTGTTGAACAAAATGACACATTATCGATCACAATTTTGCAAGATCGACGAGAACGTGGTCGAGAAGAGATACCAGATACGATAAAAGTATTAGGTGACGCCCCTGAACAAACACTCGACCTCTTACCCTATCTTGCCAAAGTGGTTGAACTTGATGGTTCTGACTTGTTCATTACCTCTGGTTCACCGGTCAAAACCAAAATTCATGGTTCAGCTGTTGAATTAGATAGTTACATTTTAACGCCTGAGCTCACTCAATCTGCTGCATATAACATTATGACTGAAGACCAGATTGAAGAATTCGAACGTACAAAAGATCTTGACTTTGCCATTGCCTTACCTGATAACAGTGCTCGATTTAGGGTCAATGTATTTTCACAACGCCGTACTATCGGCTTAGTATTACGGCTTATTCCATCAGAAATTCCAACTGTTGAACAATTAGAATTACCAGATGCATTGCCAGAATTGATTATGGCAAAACGAGGTCTGTTATTAATGGTAGGGGGTACTGGCTCCGGTAAATCAACGACATTGGCTGCAATGATTAATCATCGTAATCAAAACAGTGCCGGACATATTTTAACGATAGAAGATCCTGTTGAGTTTTCTCATCCCAACCTTAAATCTATCGTCAATCAACGTGAAGTCGGGATTGATACTGAATCGTATGCGCGAGCACTCAAGGCTAGTTTACGTGAAGCACCCGACGTTATTCTGATTGGTGAGATTCGTGATCGTGAAACCATGGAAGCCGCATTAGAATTAGCTAATACTGGTCATTTATGTATTTCGACTTTACATGCCAATAATGCCAATCAGGCAATGGAACGTGTGATTAATATGTTCCCTCAGGTTCAGCATAAACAATTGTTTATGGATCTTGCTGTTAACTTAAATGCCGTTATTTCCCAGCGCCTTATTCCTGATAGCCGAGGCAAACGCTGTGCTGCAATTGAAGTCATGTTAAACACGCCACATATTTCAAACTTGATATTAAAAGGCGCGTTAAACGAAATAAAAGAAGCGATGGCAACCAGTGGCAGCAAAGGTATGCGGATCTTTGATGATGCCCTACTTGATTTGTACAAAGCAGGCCGTATCACATTAGAAGAAGCATTACGCAATGCCGATTCTCGCAACGATTTAGAAGCGAAAATTAATTTTAGTTAACCTGAACTCGGGATAATGGATTCGAATTTTTAGTGTAAAACTAATGGTGAAACAAAGATAAACCACCAATATGAATTACGTGGTAAACAGTGCCGATAGAACATTACAGGGCTTCATGTTCCCGTTTATTGCCGCCAAAAACTAAGCTAGTTTTGTGGGTGAAGTAGTCGAGTGTCTGAGCAAAGCGAGTTTTCGACTACGCCACAAAACTAGCTTGGTTTTTGGATATAAGGCAATGTCGGGTGCCCTTTTCTTTGGTTCGTTTCTTTTGGGTCAAGCAAAAGAAATGAACGCCTAGCGGCGAGCGTAGGACTTTGAACTGAATAAATAATTTAAAATAAATAACTTAACTCAACTGTTAAGATATTTCTTATCCCGAGTTCAGGTTAGTTAAGGTTTAGACTTCTGTTAACCAATAAAATGTTAGTGGCGGAATAATTAATGTATTTTTAAATACATCGGGTTTCTGACCACTGTATAAATCGACTAATTGGCCTCGCTGACCACTTGCCCAGTCTTTTATATCACTTAGGGCAAGTGATTGCGGTTTGACGTCAAAATTAGCCACAACTAACACCTCTTCACTTGGCTTGATTAGATTGTAACGACCAAACACAAATAGATGTGGGTTATCCGATTCGATCAGTTCTCGATTATTAAAATCAGCAAACACATCAATTTCTTTCCGAACAGCAATCATTCGCTTAATTGCACTAAACAGCTTGTATTCAACGGTGCCTGAGGAGTTCCTACGCTCAGCTTTAGTCCAATCAATAGTAGGACGATGCACCCAACGACTATCTCCCATCTTTTCAGGTTCATTGAGATAATTTGTATCATTCAATGTGCCAAGTTCGTCACCATAATATAGCAGTGGAATACCCCCAAAAGATAAGATCAGGCTATGTAAAAGCAATATTGCTTTAATAGCATTTTCGATTGCATGTTCATCACCCAATTCAAGCGCATATTGCAGACCAATTAATGATGCTAATGAACCAGAAATTCTGGCATCACCGGTTTTATCATTTTGACCAAATGGAACGCCTCTGGCATGAGAGTCATCAAAATTACCGGTGAAATAATCAATAATAAATTTCCGGTGATTAGTTGGGTTATAACCCGCCAGAACTATATCTTGGTCATCAAAACCTAAACCAATATCATCATGACAACGTATATAATTTAACCATGTTGCTCGTTCTAATTTAACCGGCAGACTTTTAATACCTTGATTTAATAGTTGAGCATTTTTAGTTGCCACTGCATCCCACATTAAGGCCATAAATGTGGCGTTATATGCAATCTCGCACTCTTTAGCTATGACGGCATCTTCACCGAAGTATTTAATCACTTCTACCGGTGCCACAATGGCTTCAGCAATAAAGAGAACACCGGGGGCGGTTACCTGACAACAATCTTTCAATAACTGTAATATCAGGTGAGCTTCTCGTTCGTTTTGACAGGTGCTACCAATTTTTTTCCACAAAAAAGCAACCGCATCCAAGCGTAAAATATCAGCGCCTTGATTAGCCCAAAACAAAATAATATCCAACATTTCAATGAATACAGTTGGATTACTGTAGTTAAGATCCCATTGATAGTTATTGAATACGGTCATGACCCACCGCCCCATTTCTTGATCCCAGGTAAAATTACCAGGCGCAGTTTCTGGGAAGATTTCTGGCATGCTTTGTTCAAACATATCAGGGATATTGCGATTTTCGAAGATGTAGTAATAATCTTGATACGCAGGATTACCAGCGCGTGCTTGTTGTGCCCATTCATGTTCATTTGAGGTGTGGTTTAAAACGACATCAAGTGTCAGCAATATCTCACGTTGTTGCAGCTCCTCAGCTAAGTCGTGCAAATCATCTAAGGTGCCTATTCTTGAGTCAATTTGACGAAAATCGCTGACAGCATAACCACCATCACTGTGACCTTCTGGACAACGTAATATTGGCATGATGTGGAGCAGGTTGACTCCTAAATCTTGAAAGTAATTTAAATGCGATTTCATTCCCTTTAAATTACCAGCAAAGCCATTGCTATAAAGCGCCATGCCAACCCATTTCTGGCTTAAAAACCAGTTGTAGTCTTTTTCTCTAACGATATCAAGCTGTTGTAATTTATCTGAACGATTGAGATATTGTCTTGCCATCGTTTCAACAAGACGTTGTGCCTGTTGTTCAAAGTCATCTCGCTGACCATATAACTTCTCAAATAACGAATGAATAGCATAAAAGTTAGCACCAAGTCGTGTGTAAAAATGACGCAAATCTTGTCGTGAAATCTCAGGTTTAATCCGATCGAGAATATCATTTAATAAAGAGTGTGAAACTTGTTCGTACATACGTTTCTCATTGTTATGTTTTATTGATAGTGTGGTATTGAGAACAATTATCAGGCAACGATAATATTCTTATAAAAATCTGGATCTGTTGAGGTTGCACCACGTAACCCGATCACCTTAATTGCAAATTTTTGTGCCGCATCAATGGTTTGATCTATCGCTTCATCAGACACTAAACCATGGATATATCGTGCAGTAAAAGCATCTCCAGCACCAACCGTATCAACAAATTGTGTAACTTTAGGTGGCTTCACACTATGGAATTGATGATCTTTGGTACAGACAAGTGCACCCAGTTCACCACGTGTAATAATGACTTGGTCTAATTGAAACTGACTTTGTAATTGGGTCATTGCTAATGTGATATCAGAATCGATGAAACCAATCAAACCTAGCTCATCTTCATTCAGCTTAGCCCATGTCGCCTGATGTAACCACTGTTCAATTTGTTGTTTAGTCCACCACGGTGAGCGTAAATTAACATCCACAAACAAAGGTAAATTAGTGTCGTCAGCCAATTGCTCGAATGCATCATGAGATTGTTCATTACGCAATGCCAAACTGCCATGATAAATAAGACCAGTACTCGAAAAAGTGGGAGCTTGCACAAAATCAATAAAATCATAAGCGACATTTGAAACAATGTCATAGTGAGGTTCATTGTCAATGACTGTTACATCCACCCGGCCTGTCGGATGTTGCTTATCGACTTGGATGTAGCAGGTATTCATCCCCCAGTCAGTCATTGCATTGATTATGGACTGACCTTGGGGGTCATTACCCACTCTAGAAATAAATTTAGGCTTGTCACCAAAGGCATGCAAATGCCACGCAACATTAAACGGTGCACCACCTAAAATTTGTTCTCCCGTTGTAAAGCAGTCGAATAAGACTTCACCAAAGATAATTACCTGCTTTTGATCGTTCATATTGAACCTCAATCAGATCGTAGTACATCATGAAATTGGGGAGCGTAATGCCATATTCCCTCTAACACACCAGCAGAATAATTAGCATTCATCGTTAGCGCGATTGGTTTAGAAATATACAGTGCATGTTCATGCCCATTTTCCTTAGCCAATTGCTGTGCTGTTGCTTTAATTTCATCAGTGGCATTATCAACCAGAATCGATAGAATCGGACTGATAAGCACCGGTAAATCATTGCCACTATCACCTGCAAAAACCGTTTCGTCGAGGTCATATCCTAAATACTGTTGTAAAAATTCAATTGCATGTAACTTGTTGGCATTACGTGGCAACACATCCAATAAGCCTATTCTTTTAAGCTCATCAATACTCCAAATCACACTTGCTTCAACATCACTGTTTTTTAAAGCCGTCCTCATTTGATGAATCACATCATCCTTATCACTATAAAGTGGCAAGTAATAACTGACTTTATGTGTATTTTGTTTATTGCTTTCCTGCAAAAGCAGCTCAGGAATATGACTTAAAATCTGTTTTATTTGTTGATGATTCTTGCCGTTCCAACTTTTACCAATTTCGAATTCCCACGCCTCTAATGCCATCCAGCTATCTTGTTCTATTACATAAATCTTAGTACCAACATCGGTGATAGCATAATCAGGATAGGGCAAGTGATAATTTTTAATTGCTTGCTTTACTAGCTTTTCATCTCGTCCTGTCACATAAACCAGAGCCACATCAGGGTGCATACAAAACGTTCTAAAACGCATACGGGCATCAGGGTGCTCTGACTGGGTACCATTCGGAATAACCGTTCTATCCATGTCTGTACATAGTAGTAATCGACGTTGCTTCATAGAGGATGATGTTCCTTAGGATCTCGGCATTGATTAAAAAAGTCGTAATACTCAATTGCCTCTAGAATTCCAGCGGCATAGGGCTTACTTGAAAAATAGATTTTCTCAACATCGGTCAATTGAGATAGTTCTTCATGGTGCCTGTTTGCTACGACAACAGCTAAGGTATTACCTCGCATCATGTCCTCATCAGCGCCAGAACCACCGGCAACAAAGACACGCTCAAGCGGGATTTGCCAACGGTCTGCCACATAGCGTAAAGCCATTCCTTTTGATGCCCTCATTGGCAAAATATCAAGATATTGACCAAATGCCATTTGAACGTGAACTGACTGTTCCTCATGCATAAGTAAGCGCTTTATTTCTTCGATATCCGCCACATTTGGATCAATGTAATAGCTTAGTTTAAAACGACTTTGTTCTAATTTTGGTTGTTTTTCAAGCCCAGGATAATCGTCTAACAATGCAGCAATTTTATATGGCGTCCATTGATAATCGATATGTCTGGCCCAAGCTGTATCAGCTGTTAACTCGGGTGCATGATAGATTTCAGTTCCACCACTTGTAATCAAGATATTAGGTTCAGGAATCGCATACTTACGCATAAGGCGTAATGCCATATCGAGCCTACGACCAGTGCATATCGCAAATTTTGTTGTTTTTCGATGTTGCCGAATCACATTGCTCAACTGCTTCAATGAGTCCTCATCACCAATCAAGTTGAGGTCTAAATCACTGACAATTGCACGGTCAGAATATAATCCTGCTCTTCGGTCTTGAGGTTTATATAGTGATTCTTTTTCTTTGCTACGTCGCGAATTTAATCGTGTTCGACGCCCAACAGGTTTTCCAATCAGCAATTCTGAATCCGCAATAATGGGCTGAACCATTTCCAAATACGAGATCGCATGTGCCTGCCATGAATAGTGCTCACGGACGCCTTTCAAACCATTGTTGATGTAACCTTGTCGTAGTGCACTGTCTTTAAGTAAGAGTAATAACACGTTACTAATATCATTAGCATCAAGCGGATCAATTAAAAAACCATTGCGACAGTTACCAATAATATCTTGTGGCCCACCATCTTCGGTTGCAACCAGTGGCAAACCAGATGCAGCGGCTTCAATCAATGTTAATCCAAAAGGTTCTGTCAGTGCAGGATTAACAAATATGCCACCACTATTGGCGGCGACGCTATAAATCATTGGCACCTGATCACGCTTATGGTGTTTAGGCATGGCTACTTTACCGTAGAGGTTATAGCGATCAATTGCGACTAAAAGATCATGAAACACCTCTTGTGCACCCAATTCCAGATCGTCAATATCATCTCTGTTGCCAGCAATAATCACCAAATTAGCTAGGTTTTGTAACTCAAGAGACTGACCAAAGGCCTCTATTAGAATACCGATATTTTTTCGTAGGTCAGGTCGAGACAATGCCAAAATTATTGGTTTATCGGGTTGTTTTAAATGTTCAACCAACAGTTGATAAACAGCCGATTGTGATTCATTGCCAACCGGAGGTTTAAATTTGGTCAGATCCGTGCCAGGAGGAATAACACGCATCAAATCTGGCTGATAATAATCATATAACTCGTATTGTTGTTCGATTTCCTGATGAGTACTGGTGATA
>JBFIJJ010000052.1:0-14357 GCA_041600795.1 Methylophagaceae bacterium
GCTAACTTTAACCTGTCGGTGTGGGGAGATAATCTCAAACAAAAAGGTTTCAAACTATTGGGATTAAATTTAGTTGAGAATAGCCAAATACCAAGCAACGCAGCAGCAATTGTTATAGCCAGCCCAGAGCAAGCATGGTTAGAGGGTGAAATTGCTATTATCCGAGACTACATTGCCAAAGGTGGCAATGTTATTTGGCTAGCAGAACCCAATAATAACGCTCAACTTGATGCTGTAGCTGAGCAACTCGGTATTGAATTTATCAATGGAACGGTAATTGATCCTAATGCTGAAATGTTAGGTATTTCTGACCCTGAATTTGCGCTTATTACTAACTATGCTGCTCACCCAGTAGGTATAGCAACCAAAGGAGTAACTTTATTCCCTCAGGCTACAGCCATTGATCTAATTAATGATGACTCCTCACCTTGGCAGTACACACCGCTATTGATGACGCAAGATAATGCATGGAGTGAAACTGTACCAACAAAAGATAACGACAAGCTTACTTTTGATGAAGGTATCGATACAGCGGGTCCACTAACACTTGGCTATTTAATTACTCCAGTCACTGACAACCCGGTAGCTGCAGCGAAACAACAACGTATTGCAATCATGGGTGATGGCGACTTTCTATCAAATACGTATATTGGCAATGGATCCAACCTTGAATTAGGCATAGCCTTAGTCAATTGGATTGTCGCCGATGACAGTCTGATTGAAATACCGGTTAAAACAACCTTAGATAACACGCTGGATTTAAGCCCCAGCCAATCCTTAATCATTGGTTTAGGCTTTTTAATAGCCGTGCCACTGTTATTAGCAAGTATCGGATTTGGGCTATGGTGGATTAGAAGAAAACGATGAAGTCACGCTATCTAATCAACTTGCTACTTGTCGTTATTGTATTAGGGCTCTATTGGTTTAATACCCAACCAGAATCAAGCAATGTAGACAGCTATTCTGCCCTAACTAATATAGCTAGTGACACTATCAATAGAATTACGATTACACGCCCAAACAACAACACTATCTTGCTAAAAAAACAAGATAGCGGCTGGCAGCTTATCCAGCCACTTACAGCTAAAGCTAACGATACTCGAATACAGCTGATCTTATCGCTATTATCAACGGCCAGTTTTGCTCAACTTACGCCCAAAAATGAAACTGAACTATCGCGTTTTGAAATTAATGACTCAGCTCTTAGTGTCAGACTTAATGATCAGTTATTTCAATTTGGAGCAACCGAAACACTTAGTAAGCACCGTTATATTTTTTATAATGGCACTATCCACCTTATTGATGATCAAGTCACACCGTTACTTAACGCCAATGCAGCTAGCTTTATTGAGAATCGTTTATTAGCGTTGAATAAAACGATTGAGACAGTGTCACTGCCAACGTTAGATGCAGATAATCACCTGTCTAAAAACAATATCACTGTTACTCAACAC
This sequence comes from Methylophagaceae bacterium, assembly GCA_041600795.1. Classification (GTDB taxonomy): domain Bacteria; phylum Pseudomonadota; class Gammaproteobacteria; order Nitrosococcales; family Methylophagaceae. The sequence goes on from JBFIJJ010000052.1 coordinate 1,455, forward strand.
AATGGGCATTGGCAAACAAATGATGTAACACTAAGTGCTGATGCCTTAACAGGCCTGATTCAAACTTGGCAACATGCTTATGCGACACAAGTATTGCCACTCAGCGATCAGGAACAGTCAGCCCCAGCTCCATATACTGTTGAAATAACATTCAAAGATGAGCCAACGACTATCAGCTTATCATTATTAATAAATGAAAATAGCCTTTCAATTATCGATGACCAGTCTCAGCTAAAATACCAATTTCCGATCTCAATGTTGAGTCAATTCTTCCCAGCTACGGCCAGCCCAAACTAATGCCTGAATTACCTGAAGTAGAAACAACTAAACGGGGAATAGAACCCTATGTAGTAGGAAATGAGATAACTAAGGTTATTATCAGAAATTTCTCGCTACGCTGGCCTATTGAGGCTGATCTTGCCTTAATACTTGAGGGAATAAAGATCACACAACTCGCTCGCAGAGGAAAATACCTATTATTCCACACAGATAGTGGTTGTTTAATCATACATCTTGGCATGTCGGGGAAATTACGCATATTACAAAAAGAACAAGCCGAGACGATTCTAAAACACGATCATGTTGATATTGAATTTAAAGATGGATACGTTCTGCGATATAACGATCCTAGACGCTTTGGTGCAGTTTTGTGGACAGATATATCAGACCAGCATCAACTATTAAAATATTTAGGGCCTGAACCCCTTACTGACGAATTTGATGATGCCTATTTATGGCAACAGATTCAATCACGCTCAAGTAGTATTAAAACAGTAATCATGAATAGCAAGATTGTTGTAGGCGTAGGCAATATCTATGCAAATGAGGCCTTATTCTTAGCGGGTATTCATCCTAAGACCATGGCAAATCAGCTAACAATACAAGACTGCGGTAAATTAGTATCAACGATCAAAACCGTCTTGGATAAAGCGATTCAAGCTGGGGGAACAACCTTAAAAGATTTTAGAAAAGCCGATGGAAAACCTGGCTATTTTGCACAAGAACTCAATGTCTATGGTCGGGAAGGTAAAGCCTGCCTCCATTGCGGAAGCGAAATAAAACATTATAAAGAAACACAGAGAGCAACATTTTATTGCCCCCTGTGTCAGCGTTCAACTAAAGCTTAGTTTAAAACGGTTACTTCTTCTGCTTGCCAACCTTTGTCGCCTTTAGTCACACTAAATTCAACACGTTGACCTTCATCTAACGTTTTAAAACCATCACCTTGGATCGCACGGAAGTGAACAAACACATCATCGCCACCTTCACGCTCTAAAAAGCCGAAGCCTTTTGTTGCGTCAAACCACTTTACACTTCCTGTTACTTTTTCAGACATACAAATACTCTTATTTTAAAAATTTTAACTCGGTGATTTTAGAATCACCTAAAACGGCTACAAAACATTGTTTTATAGCATCCAACATATTGCTGGAAACGGTACACTAACAGGATAATTATCAGATAGCAAACAATAACTCTTATTAGTTAAATATATTATTACTCAATAACATACGTCATTTAGATGTCATCTAAATGTCATCTGTCTATGCTACTTACCAACGGTTATTTTTGCTTTGAAAAATAATCCGCTAACAATTCAATTTCTTCGGTTGTATAACCACTTGCATGATGTGACATTACCGTGGATAAACGTTCTCCAGAATTAAATTGTCGCATTTGTTCAATAATATGTGCTGAAGCTAATCCAGCTAAGGTTGGAGTACCACCGACACTGTGACCATTGGTACCATGGCATGCGGCACATGAAGATGCAAGTAATTCAACATTACGAACTGTATCTTCTGCATGCGCACAAGACAGCGATGTGACAACTAAGATCGACCATAATAGTATCTTGCGCACCTTATAAATCCCTCCTCTACACCTCAAACTAAGTTATTCCTTATAGCCTACGCTATAATGGTCTGCTACATACAACTTAGATAGTGATTTATGGCAGAACAATTACAACTTGAAGGCATCATACCAGATGAATTAGCTGGTATGCGCTTAGACCAAGCACTTGCCCAATTATTTCCAGATTTCTCGCGAGGTCGGCTCACCAAGTGGATCAAGTCAGGTGAGGTATTAGTCAATGGTATACAACTTCGTCCACGCGATGCTATTTCAGGCGGTGAAAGCGTTGTTATTTCAGCAGAAATAGAAGTTGTAGATGATAGTTGGTCGGCAGAGGCGATCGAACTAGATATTATTCATGAGGATGATTCCGTTATTATTCTCAATAAACCTGCTGGTATGGTTGTTCATCCAGGAGCCGGTAATCATGAAGGTACATTAGTTAATGCCCTACTTCATCACTGTCCGCAACTGGAAGGCATTCCTCGCGCAGGTATCGTACATCGTATTGATAAGGGTACGACCGGATTATTAATGATAGCCAAAACGCTTCAGGCCCATAATTCTTTAGTTATACAATTACAAGAACATACTGTGCTTCGCGAATATCAAGCGATTGCGATGGGTGTGATGACAGCAGGAGGCACTGTTGATGAGCCAATTGGTCGCCACCCTATCGATCGCAAGCGCCAAGCAGTCACGGGCTCCGGTAAACATTCCGTTACCCACTACCGTGTCGAACATCGTTATCGTGCACATACACATATACGTTGCCAGCTTGAAACAGGTCGAACACACCAAATCAGGGTACATATGGCGCATATTCGTTACCCACTATTAGGTGATCCTGTTTATGGTGGACGTTTGCGCCTTCCCAAAGGCGCTAGTGAAGCAACACAAGCTGCTCTACAAGGATTTAGGCGTCAAGCTCTACACGCTGGTTTATTAGGCTTTATACATCCCGAAACAGATGAAGAAGTCTCATGGCGAATTGATATGCCTGACGATATGCAACATATCCTTAAGGTGCTAGCGCAAGATCAAAAAGAGAATACTGATACCAAACTATATTAATCAAAAATCACGTTTCTCATTATTCAAACAGAAACATCAGATGAAAAAAAAGGCCGGTAAAACCGGCCTTTTTTATTTTGAATCACACTAAGCAATTATTTCTTAGCTGCTTCTTCACGTTCTTTAGCAGCTTTGATAACTTCTTCAGAAACGTTACGAGGACATGGGCTGTAGTGTAAGAACTCCATAGAGAACTGACCACGACCAGATGTCATAGTACGTAATGTACCGATATAACCAAACATTTCACTTAATGGAACGTCAGCTTTAATACGAACACCTGTTACGCCTGCATCTTGTGATTTGATCATACCGCGACGACGGTTAAGATCACCGATAACGTCACCAACATGATCTTCTGGAGTGAACACGTCAACCTTCATGATTGGTTCCATCAATTGAGGACCAGCTTTAGGCATAGATTGACGGTATGCAGCCATCGCAGCTAATTCAAACGCGATTGCTGATGAATCCACAGCATGGAAACTACCATCATATAATGTGACTTTAAAGTCTAAACATGGGTAACCAGCTAATACACCACGATCCATCATTTTCTTGAAGCCAGATTCAACTGCAGGCCAGAATTCACGAGGAACAGTACCACCAGTAACTGTTGATTCGAACACATAACCACTACCTGGCTCACCTGGTTCGATGATGTAATCAATTTTACCAAATTGACCAGAACCACCTGATTGTTTCTTGTGTGTGTAACTATCTTCAATACGTTGTGTGATTGTTTCACGGTAAGCTACTTGTGGTGCTCCTACCGTTACATCTACACCATGTGTACGTTTCAAAATATCAACTTTGATATCAAGATGTAACTCACCCATACCTTTGATAATGGTTTCACCGCTGTCTAGGTCAGTTTCAACACGGAAAGAAGGATCTTCTTTAATCATTTTACCTAAAGCAATACCCATTTTTTCCGATGCAGCTTTATCTTTAGGCGCGATCGCAATCGAGATAACCGGTTCAGGGAAAACCATTGGCTCTAATGTTGCTGGGTTTTTAGGATCACATAATGTGTGACCTGTTTGAACATCTTTCATACCAACGATAGCAACAATGTCACCGGCTTGGGCACTATTCAATTCGTTACGATCATCCGCATGCATTTCTACCATTCGACCAACACGTTCTGTTTTGCCAGTGAAGGTATTAAGCACAGTGTCGCCTTTATTTAAGACGCCTGAGTAGATACGAATGAAGGTTAAGGCACCAAAACGGTCGTCCATAATTTTGAACGCAAGGGCACGTAATGGTTTGTCTGTATCAACAATCGCAAATTTGCCTGTTTCATTACCTTCCAAATCAACTTCAGGTTGTGGATCAACTTCTGTTGGATTTGGTAAATAAGCAACAACGGCATCCAATACCATTTGAATACCTTTATCTTTAAAGGCAGAACCACAGTATGTTGGGAAGAAATCCATTTTCAATGTACCCAAACGAATACATCTTTTGAGATCTTCAATCGATGGTTCTTCACCTTCAAGGTATTTTTCCATCAAATCATCATCTTGTTCAACCGCAGTTTCGATTAACATCTCACGGTATTCTTCGATCTGATCAGCCATGTCTGCAGGTGGCTCTTCAATACGGAAAGCAGTTGTATCAGATTCGTTATCCCATATCCATGCTTTACGTGTTAACAAGTCAACACAGCCTTTGAAATCTTCTTCGATACCTATTGGTAGTACCATCACTAATGGAACAGCACCCAATACGTCTTTCACTTGTTTCACAACACGGAAGAAATCTGCACCCATACGGTCTAATTTATTGACGAAAATAATACGAGAAACTTCAGAATCATTCGCATAACGCCAGTTAGTTTCTGATTGCGGCTCAACACCACCAGAACCACAGAACACACCCACACCACCATCTAGTACTTTTAATGAACGATATACTTCGATTGTGAAGTCAACGTGTCCAGGAGTATCAATAACGTTTAAACGGTGACCATCCCACTCGCAAGTAGTAGCCGCTGACTGGATAGTAATACCACGTTCAGCTTCTTGCTCCATGAAATCCATCGTTGATTCACCATCGTGCACTTCACCAATTTTGTGAATTTTACCGGTTAGTTTCAAAATACGTTCAGTTGTGGTGGTTTTACCCGCATCTACGTGCGCGAAAATACCAATATTTCTGTACTTGGATAAGTCTGCAGCCATTTTTCTGTCTCTAAAATTAGTAGGGTGTTATATAAACATGGAAATAAACCGGATCATTCTAAACTAATTTACCGTTCTATGCATCTTTAATGGAATTAAATCTAATGTGTGTATCTTTAAAATCAAATCTAATACAGGTTTCTTTACCTATGGTCTTTGTTTTAATTATACGTACGTTTTTATAGCTCCGGCTTTATGCTTTTTTATCTTTATTATTCATTGGAAGCCATTGATAGCGATACACAACACCGGGAACAGCCAACACTAAAAACAGGCTAAATGTCGTAACAAAAAACTCCCAACCTTGCTGATAGACCTCGCCTGAAAATTGAGTTTCAAATGCAATTGCCACTAATAAACACACGAAGTAATACACGACTAATTCGATCAACCGTATTAATACTGATTTAACAGCGGCTAATTTAAAGACAAGAAACACACGTTCTGTCAGCCAAGGAAGGTTAGCAATAACAAAAAATACAAAAATCAGAGTAGCAGGAGACATAACAACAACTTAAGAAAAGGTGGTGGCGCAAATCGCCATTAAAGCACCAGGTGAAATACCTAATGCTAAGACTAGTAACGCATTAACGCTGATTGCGATCTGCATATCTTTCGGTGCTTCTAAGGCGTTGTGATCAATCGGTTTATCAAAGTACATTACTTTAATTAATCGTAAATAATAAAAAGCACCGATAACAGACATCACAACGGCAATGATAGCAATAGGAACTAGTCCGACCTCAACAATCGAATTAATGACTGCAAACTTGGCATAAAAACCTGCTAAAGGCGGAATACCTGCCATCGAAAACATTAAGATCAACATCATCAATGCAAACCATGGACTACGTTGACTGAGCCCTTTGAAATCATCAATATTATCAGCCTCAAAGCCTTGACGACTCATCAGAATAATCATGCCAAAGCCACCCAAACTCATTAGAGAATACACCAGCACATAAAACATTGCTGCGCTATAGCCTTGGGCTGTACCTGACAATACACCTAATAAAATAAAGCCGACATGTGAAATTGTTGAATAGGCCAACATACGTTTTAAATTAGTTTGAGCAATGGCAACTACATTACCAATGATCATTGATAATACGGACAACATGATCGCCATATCTTGCCAATACGCTTGGCCCTCACCTAAGCCATCAACTAATAACCTAATTGCCATCGCAAATGCAGCGATTTTGGGTGCGGTTGCAATAAACAAGGTCATTGCCGTTGGTGCGCCATGATAAACATCAGGCAACCACATATGAAACGGCACGGCTCCCAGTTTGAAACCAATTCCAATAAGCAGAAAAACCAGCCCAAAACTTAATACGGTTTTATCAATCTGTTGAGTCTGTAATGCATGTGCAATATCAGCAATTGCTAAACTTCCAGTAATGCCATAAATAATCGACATTCCGTAGAGCAACATACCTGATGCCAGTGCACCTAAAATAAAGTATTTCATTGCGGCTTCAGTCGCTACACCTGAATCACGTTGCATCGCAACCATTGCATATAAACACAAGGACATTAATTCCAAACCTAGATACAGAGTCAGAAAATGATAGGCTGAGGCCATAATCATCATGCCTAAGGTTGAAAATAAGGCTAAGACATAGAACTCACCCTTAAACAATGAACGTGCTTTGAGATAACTGCTTGCATACAATAAAACAAATACATTTATCAGACAGATAGCCAATTTCAGAACATTACTCAAGGTATCCTTGATATAAGTGCCATCAAAACTGAGTCCACTACCACTGCTGATACTTTGATAAATGATAATTGCTGTGGCAATCAAGCTTAATTGGCTGAGGACATAGATGCTATTTATCCCCTTCTCACCACGAATAGCCAAGACTAATAAAATGACACAGGCCATTACCAACATAAAGATTTCTGGTAATGCAAAAGACATATTCGATACTTCAAACATCATAGTGTTGTCTTCGCCCTTATAGTTTTGACTGTGAAATTTGAGTTAATAAATGTTCAACTGAACTGTGCATAACGTCAGTCAAAGGTGCCGGCCATAAACCTATTGCTAATACAATAACCGCTAATGATGCCAGCATGATAAATTCACGCTGATTTATATCTGTTAACTTAGCAACTTCATCATTAGCAACGTCACCAAACATGACACGTTTAACCATCCACAAAGTATATGCCGCACCTAAAATTAAGGTTGTAGCCGCCAAAAATGCAAACCAGAAATTAGCTTGGAATGCGGCTAAAATCACCATAAATTCACCGACAAAACCCGATGTACCTGGCAAGCCAGCATTTGCCATGGCAAAAAACACTGCAAAACCACCAAACACAGGCATGGTATTTATAACGCCACCATAGGCGCTGATCTCGCGGGTGTGCATCCGGTCATATAACACCCCAACTGACAAGAACATAGCAGCAGCAATAAAGCCATGTGAAATCATTTGTATCATTGCACCTTCAATTGCCAGTTCAGCTCCACTTCCCGTTGCAGAATTAGCAAAAATTCTAAATACAATAAACAAACCTAATGTCACAAAGCCCATGTGGGCGATACTTGAATAAGCAATCAACTTTTTAAGATCAGACTGTACCAAGGCTACAAATCCTATATAGACAATGGCAATAAGCGATAAGCTAATAACAAACCAATCTAAGGCCATACTGGCATCAGGTGTAATCGGTAATGCAAATCGTAACAAACCATAACCACCGATTTTTAAGGTGATGGCAGCCAAAATAACCGACCCCCCCGTTGGCGCTTCTACGTGTGCATCAGGCAACCATGTATGCACAGGCCACATTGGAATCTTAACGGCAAAAGCAATCAAAAATGCTAAAAATAACAGCGTTTGTTGGGCCATTGATAAGCTAACATCATGAAAAGCAAGTATTGAGAAACTGCCTGATACATGATGTAAATATAATAATGCTACCAATAAAAACACTGAGCCAAACAAGGTGTATAGAAAGAATTTAATCGTTGCATAAACCCGGTTTGGGCCACCCCAAATACCGATCACTAAAAATAGTGGGATTAACATTGCTTCAAAGAATACATAGAACAATATGGCATCAAGTGCTGAGAAAACAGCAATCATTAAGCCTTCCATAATCAAAAATGCTGCCATATAGTGACTGACACGATCTTTGATCACCTCCCAACCAGCGACAACAACTAATAACGTTGAAAACGACGTTAGAATAATTAATGGCACTGAGAAACCGTCTACCCCAAGGAAATAGTTAATATCAAAACTTTTAATCCATGGTGCCTGCTCAACAAATTGCATCTGATAGCTGGCACTATCAAAGCCGATATATAAACCCAAAGAAGCAACAAAGGTAGCTGCTGAAACCAATAGCGATAATGGTCTTGCCCACGGATTATTATCGCCGTTAATCAATACCGCGATACCACCTAAAATAGGTAGCCAAATAATTAGGCTTAATAAAGGAAATTCACTAAACATAAACGTTATATTTATCCTCTATCACGCAACAAAATAAGTAAGAAGCAGCCATAAACCCACAATCATGGCAAAGGCGTAATGGTACAAATAACCAGATTGAACTTGGCGTACCAGACTAGATATCACACCTACTGTCTTAGCAGTGCCATTGACCAAAGCACCATCAATGACTTTAATGTCACCAAACTTCCATAAAAATTTGCCGACACCTCTTGCCCCACCAGCAAACACTGTTTGATTAAAGTCATCAAAGCCATACTTGTTATCTAATAAGCGATATAACCAATTAAATCGTTGTTGCAGTGTTGCAGGTATATCCGGGCGTTTCATATACAGATAATAGGCTGTGCCGACCCCTGCCATCGCTAACCAGAATGGTAATGCCATCATGCCATGGATAATAAAACTAAAGGCGCCATGAAAGCTTTCAGCATGTTCTGCTAACACATCATGTTCGGCATGTACCATAATCGAATTGCCAAAAAAGTCCCCAAATACCATAGGGCCGATTAGATAGCCTGCCACTACCGATGGAATTGCTAAAAGAATTAAAGGTATTGTTACAACTTTTGCAGGTTCATGTGGCGGATGCCCATGTGTATCAAATCGTTCCTCGCCATGAAACACTAGGAAAAACAATCTAAAACTATATAACGCTGTCACAAACACCCCTACTACAACAGCAAAATAGGCAAAGCCGCTACCTGCTATATGGGATGCATGAACTGCTTCAATAATCGAATCTTTTGAAAAAAAGCCTGATAAACCTGGAAAGCCAATCAAGGCCAAAGAACCAATCAAGGCAGTCCAATAGGTGATTGGCATATATTTTTTCAAGCCGCCCATCTTACGAATGTCTTGTTCGTGGTGCATGGCGATGATGACTGACCCAGCCCCCAAGAATAACAGGGCTTTAAAAAACGCATGTGTCATCAAATGAAAAACACCAGCTGAATAAGCAGAAACACCCAATGCCACCGTCATATAACCCAGTTGTGACAGGGTTGAGTAGGCAATAACTCGTTTTATGTCATTTTGTATCAAGCCTAAGAAGCCCATAAACAAAGCTGTTATCGCACCAATGACTAATACAAACGATAATGCCGTCTCAGAAAACTCAAATAACGGCGACATACGTGTCACCATAAATATACCAGCCGTTACCATGGTTGCAGCGTGAATCAATGCAGAAATTGGGGTTGGGCCTTCCATCGAATCAGGAAGCCAGACATGTAACGGCACTTGAGCGGATTTACCCATAGCACCGATAAATAATAATATGCAAATCACAGACATTACTGACCAATCATGGCCGGCAAAAAGTGTAATTGTTTTTTCTGACATCGCTGGTGCAAAGGCAAAGACTTGTTGGTAATCCAAGCTTCCGGCATACATCAACACACCAGCAATCCCAAGTATAAAACCAAAGTCACCGACACGATTGACTAGAAACGCTTTTAAATTGGCATAAATCGCTGTTGGCTTTTTATACCAAAAACCAATAAGTAGGTATGACACTAAACCCACCGCTTCCCAACCAAAAAATAGTTGCATGAAATTATTGGCCATAACCAACATCAACATAGAAAAGGTGAACAATGAAATATAACTAAAGAATCTGCTATAGCCATCATCATCATGCATATAACCTATGGTATAGATATGCACCATCAACGATACAAATGTCACTACGACCATCATCATCGCAGTCAATGCATCAATCAGGAATCCAACTTCAAGACTTAAGGATCCAGCTTGTAACCATTGATAAACCTGAGCGTTGTAGGTCTGACCATCAACAACAACTAGCTTCAACACCCAAGCAGATAAAGCAAAAGCAATCGCGACACCAGCAATCGCAGCACGATGCGACCAGACTCGTCCCACTTTTTTACCAAATAGCCCAGCGATGATACTGCCGAATAATGGGGCAAGCACGATGCTGATAAGTAAAGTTTGACTCATCTTTACCCCTTCAAACTATCAAGTTCACTGACATTGATGGTACTCAAATTACGGAATAACACCACTAATATAGCCAAACCAATTGCTGCTTCAGCCGCAGCTACGGTCAGGATAAAAAATACAAATACTTGGCCTGCAATATCGCCAGAAAAATGTGAAAACGCAATAAAGTTAAGATTGACGGCAAGTAACATTAACTCAATACACATCAGCAAAATAATAATGTTTTTGCGGTTAATAAAAATACCGGCAACAGACAAACTAAATAGCAATGCCCCTAATATTAAACAATCAGATAAAGCGATCATGCTTGCTCCTCCTGTTCTTTGGTTTTTCTTGGCGTTGATTCCATTTTAACGATGCGAACACGATCTTCACGACGAACTTTCACTTGCTGTGAAATATCTTGTGATTTACTGTTTTTCTGACGCAAGGTCAGAGTAATAGCGGCAACAATCGCCACCGTTAAAATCACTGATGCAATTTCAAAGGGATACACATACACTGTATACAACAGCAAGCCAATTTCCTTAGTATTACTATAGTCAGCTGGGTGTGGATTTGGTGATGGAACGAGATCTAAACCAAAGTGATTAGCCCCTAATACAGCGATCATCTCAATGGTGATTAATGCCGCGACAAACATGCCCAAGGGTAAATATTTAGTGAAACCTTCTTGCAGTGGGGCCAGATCAATATCTAACATCATCACCACAAACAGGAATAACACCATAACGGCACCGACATAAACCAATACTAAGGTTAATGCTAAAAATTCGGCTTCCAATAGTAGCCATACACCAGCACTGGTGAAAAAGGCTAAAATCAAAAATAACGCTGCACGCACTGGGTTACGAACAGTCACTACCATCGCTGCAGCAAACAACAATATCGCAGCTAAACAATAAAAAATGATGTGTTCCATAACTAGCGATACTCCGCATCAGCAGCACGATCAGCTGCTATTTGGCTTTCGTACTTATCACCGATTGCTAATAACTTGTCTTTTGTCATGATATTTTCACCACGATTTTCAAAGTGATAATCAAATATACGTGTTTCAACAATAGAATCGACTGGACATGATTCTTCACAAAATCCGCAATAAATACATTTAAATAAATCGATTTCATAGCGCGTGGTACGACGCGAACCATCGTCTCGTGGTTCAGTATCAATTGTTATCGCTAATGCCGGACATACCGCTTCACACAACTTACAGCCAATGCAACGTTCTTCACCATTGGGATAACGTCGCAAGGCATGCAATCCTCTAAATCGTGGCGACTGTGGTGTCTGTTCTTCTGGATACTGGACAGTGATTTTTTTAGCAAATAAATAACGTCCAGTCAGTTTCAGCCCTAACAACAATTCCCATAAAAAGAAGCTTTTGAAGAAATGACGAATTGCATCCATTAATTAGTGCCCTCCATCATTGCCACACTGGTGTGTGAAGCTGGTTCACTAAACCAAGGACCAATATCCATGACTTGAGCCGTTGCAACAACGATCAGCCATACTAAGGTAACAGGAATAAATACTTTCCAACCTAAACGCATGATTTGATCATAGCGATAGCGAGGGAAAGTCGCTCTAAACCAGAGATATAAAAATAAAAAGAAGGATGTTTTCAATAATAACCAAACAATTCCTGGTACCCATGAGAATAATGCTTCTAAGCCCGGAATTCCTTGGAATGGCGATAACCAGCCGCCCATAAACATGACTGATGCCAACATCGAAATTAATATCATATCGGCATATTCTGCTAAGAAAAATACCGCAAAGGCCATTCCAGAATATTCAACATGAAAACCTGCGACGATTTCAGATTCACCTTCTGACACATCAAACGGAGCACGGTTAGTTTCTGCCACACCAGATATAAAGTACACCACAAATAACGGTAATAATGGTAACCAGAACCAATGTAGGAAACCGCCCTGTTGAGCCAGAACAATCTCGCCCAAATTCAAACTACCGGCCGCGACTAATACGCCAACTAAAGCAAAACCCATCGCAATTTCATAAGACACAACTTGTGCTGCTGAACGTAATGCACCTAAAAAGGCATAACGAGAATTTGATGCCCAACCAGCTATGACAATACCGTAAACCCCCATCGAGGTTATCGCTAAGATATACAGTAAACCCGCATCTATATTGGCTAGAGTCATTGTTGCATCAAATGGCATTACCGCCCATGCGGCAAGTGCAGGCCCAATCGCTAAAACAGGTGCAACTAAAAATAAATATAGATTCGATTTGGCAGGAAAAATAACTTCTTTCAGTGCAAGCTTTAACCCGTCTGCAATTGGTTGTAATAACCCCCATGGTCC
>JBFIJJ010000053.1:0-14326 GCA_041600795.1 Methylophagaceae bacterium
ATATCAAAGATTCAGTTTCTTATTCGGCATCAAACGGCTTTTCAGCAAACACCTTCTTACCAGTAATCATCGCTGAAACCAGACCATTACGTTCACGTAGCTCAGACACTAATACACCAACAAGATGCAAAATAATCGCCGCTAACAGAATATAAAACACATAGTAATGAACCGTAATAAACGGTTTTCTAACATCACGCATTTCTTTATAAGCGGCTTCATCAATACCTTCTTTTGAATAAGGCTTAACTAAATCAACACTGGCAGCATCAACAGCAACCATTTGTTTAAAGGTGCTACCAAACGGTGCCATATACATATCGGTACCAGCCAACACTAAGCCTGTAATCGCTTGCAAAGATAATAATAAAAATAGAAGACCAACCATTAACCGTGCTATCGGGTTATGGCCTAAAAAGCCAACAGGTTTGTTGTTTTTGACGCCATCAATATGGGCTTTCAGTTGAGCTTTATATTCAGCACCAAACGGTAATGCCATTTTCCAACGGGCAAAGCGACTGCCGATAAAACCCCATATAATTCGCCATAGTAAATTGATAGCGAACACGTAACCAAAATAGATATGCAGTGTTTTTAGTATAATTTTGCCATCATTTGTAACCCCTAGGGCTTTGGCATTCAAGATTGCAACACCAATGGCGATTAGGCACAACACACAAATGACATTGACCCAGTGAAAGATTCGTACTGTTTTATCCCAGACTTGATAATGTGTGATTTGCTCTGCCATACCGATGTTCCTCTCACTATTTATCGAATATTAAACATCATTTATCTTATGCGAATCTTAAGTTGTCGCGTTATAAACTCTAACACCATTCAATAACAATAAAATCGCTTAATCTATACGACAAAATTGGCCAACATAGTCAACTAGACTTGGCGTAATTTCTTCATGTAACGCCATATGGTTTTGCCACCATTTCCGAAGAAACCGTAACACGCTATCCGGTTCTTTATGAAGAAGTGCTTCTCGGCATACTTGTTTAAAGTCTTCGACTATTTTTTCATTATGTTGGATATATTCATTAAGCTTAGGATAATTAGCTGCTCGCAAAATACCTTCTTCGGTCTTGGCATGGAATTTCATATAACTTAAGCAAATTTTAATCGTTGGCATTAACACATCGAGCCCATGTCCCTGCTGCAAAAAATAATGCAGTGTATTAATGGTTGCTAATACACCCCGGTGTTGCTCATCAATAATGGGTTCATCCTGAATAAAAGAATCATGCCAGACGATATACAATGGTTTAGTCATTTTTCTCTCCTTGTGACTCTCACGTCACCTAAACTGAAAACGGATAACGAATCGCCTCGTGATGTTGATAACCCGTTACTTCAAAATCATCCATTGTGACCCATGTTTCAAGGTCATTGAGTGATTTAATGTCAGGGTTAATATGTAATTGTGGTGGTTCAAAAGGCTTACGCTTAAGTTGAACATCACGCATTAATTCGAGTTGATCTTCATAAATATGGGCATTAATGATTTTATGATACGCCATTCCAGGCTTATTTCCAGTGATCTGAGCCATGATCTGCAAGAAGAAAAACACTTGAATTTGATTAAAGTTCAAGCCCAGCGGTACATCACATGAACGCTGATATGATGTTAGATACAAGGTGTCATTGAGTAATGAAAAGGTATGCGTGTGCATGCATGGTCGTAAACAGCCCATTTCAAACTCACCCGGATTATAAAACGTTAGGATCTCACCACGATCATCAATGCCACGAGATAAGTCATCGACTATTTTTTTTAGCTGATCGAGTGTTGAACCATCTGGTTTTTGCCAACGACGACCTTGCACGCCATATACCCGGCCCATATCGTCTTGACCTTTACGAAATGGACTGTTCAACCATACTTGGTTTTCATTAGCATTAGCATCCCATGTTTTGGTACCCAAGGCACGAAAATCTGCGGCATTATCATAACCACGGATATAGCCTAAAATCTCGGCAATGGCTGATTTCCAATAACTTTTACGCGTTGTAATAATTGGAAATTTATTATTAGCAACATCGTAGGTCAAATCAGCATTAATCACTGTCAAACAGCGTTTGCCGGTTCGTTCATTTTCTATCCATGTGCCTTCATCAATAATACGTTGGCATAAGTCTAAATATTGTTTCATGGTTGCCTTACACTAGTTCTAAGCTAAGTTAATTATTACGTTATAAATCATATTTTTGCATTCGATAGAGCAAGGTATCACGACTTATTCCCAATAATCTTGCTGCTTTAGAACGATTACCCGCTGCCATTTCTAACGCTTGTTCTATCAAATCAAGTTCTACATCTGCTAAGTTTATACCACTTGGAGGCAACTTAACGGCATGTTGACCCGAAATTACATCGGGTAGCATTTCCGAAGGTAAATCATCTTCAGTTAATAATTTTCCAGGATTTAACAATGCCATTCTTTGGCAAAAATTAACCAGCTCTCTGATGTTGCCCGGCCAGACATACCTTTTCAAACGCTGTTCTATATCTTTTGAATAGCGAACAACGGCATTGTTACCTGCAAACTCTCGACTGTAATGACGAAGTAGCAACACAATATCATCATAACGTTCGCGTAATGGCGGTAGCGTAATAGGCACAACCTGCAGACGATAAAACAAATCCGCCCGGAAACGTCCATCTTTAACATGTTGCTGCAAGTCGGCACTGGTTGCAGCGATTATTCTGACATCAGCAACATGTAATTTATGACTACCTTGGAGCTGACATTCACCTGCCTCTAAAAACCGTAATACTTTAGCTTGTATTGATAAGGGTAAAGCATCTACCTCATCTAAAAATACGGTGCTGCCATCAGCAGCTAATAAACGCCCTTTATACTCAATCTCACCACTTGGACTTGCTCGTCCAAATAAGTCAGCTTCCACACCCTCAGTAGGCAATGCGGCACAATTAATCGTCACCATCGGATTTTGCTGTCGGCGACTTGCATTATGTAAGGCATGCGCGAACAGCTCTTTGCCTGTTCCAGTTTCACCATAGAGTAAAACGCTGGCATCACTCAACGCGATCATCGGTAGCGTGCGAATAATGTGGGTAATATCGGATGATTGGCCAATGATTTGATTCATATCCATATCCTCAATCACATCGGATGATTAGTATGTTGAGTTGTATTTGTTGAATGCACATGGTGACTGACAGGCCAAAATAGGGTTGCAATTGCCATAGCAATAATTAACACACCTGCTACTTTTCGTAGCTGAGTATTTCTGGCCAACGATGCCAACATGCCTGTGAACAGTCCCGCTCCCATAACAGCAGGTAATGTTCCGGCACCAAACGACAGCATTACTAATGATGCTTTTACTGGGTCACCTGCCGTTGAAGCAACTGCCAAGGCTGCATAAACTAATCCACATGGTAACCAGCCCCAAACCAAACCTAGAAACAAAGCCTGAGACTTGGTCTTAACCGGTAAAAACTTTTGACCTATCGGTTGTAACCATCGCCAAATAGGTGCACCAATGCGTTCCATCCGAGCAAATTTAGGAAACCAGCCCGCTAGATATAAGCCCATAGCAATCATCACTATCACTGATAGATAACGAAGCACAAGATGGCCGTTAAAGGCTGTCAGGGGTGAACTTAGAATACCGACTATGGCTCCCGCCATACCGTAACTCACTAAACGGCCTAAATTGTAATTGAATACATAAGGAAGCATCTTACGCTGACTTTCCCGTATCTCAATTGGCAGGCTTAATGTCAAAGCACCAATAACTGAACCACACATAGCAATACAGTGAACCGTACTGAATAAACCAAGCAAAAATGCTGTGATGTAGGAAGTTACAATTGCATCCATCTTTGTCTAATCCAAACTAAAAATCATCAATATAGTGGCACATTAACACGACTTAAAAAAACACTATCAGGTCATTTCACCCACTTTACGGTGAAAAAACACACTTTTAAGCGTTACATCGCCATTAAAATGCCTGCATTGAATATTTTGGAGTCAACAATGCGCTATTTTAAACTACTACCTTTACCACTAATGATGCTGGGGTATGGCACAGTATTACATGCTGAACACGTAAGTCTTCCGGCGATGTCGGTTGAAGGTATAGCTGCTGAAGACACACCATATGTTTTACCACCAAGTAGTATTTCATCTAACGACAGTGGTGACTTAGTAAAACGTCTCCCCGGAGCTAATATCAATAAAAATGGCCCACTGACCAGTATTGCTCAATATCGTGGTTTATTTGGTGATCGTGTCAATGTATTGATTGATGGTGTTCGAATCAGTCAAGCAGGTCCTAATCGCATGGATTCACCATTAAGTTATTTGCCAAGTTCCCGTGTAGCTAATGTATCAATTTATCGTGGTATTGCTCCAGTTAGCACCGGTATCGAAACCATTGGCGGCACCATGACTGCTGACTCTAAAAAAGCTGAATTTGGGGCTGGTCAAGAGTTTGAATTTCACGGTAATGCGGCTGGCGGTTATGCTACTAATGGTAATACGCGTTATGCCGGTATTGCAGCGAGCGCAGCTAATGAAACACATCGCTTCCAGATTGCAGGTAGTGCTGACCGAGGCAATACGCTCGAATTTGCTGATGGCGATATCATGCCAAGTCAACATGAGCGAGATACCGTTGGATTATCGTATGGATTTCAAAAATTGGGGCATGAATTAGACCTTGATATAGAGCATCATGATACTGGTGAAACAGGTACTCCAGCCTTGCCAATGGATATCATCTACGCTCGCGGTGAAAACTATAAAATCAACTTCGGCAAAGACTTAAACAATGGTGGCAAGATAACTACTCGCATTAATTATCAAGATGCCGAACATTTGATGAGTAATTACCAACTAAGAACCAAGGCCGATCCTACAAAACACCGATATGCATTAACTGATGTTGAAAGTGTTGGCTATCAACTAAGCTATCACTATGACAATTGGTCAGTTGGCTTTGATGCTGATCAGGCCGAACATAATGCCAATGTCTTCAACCCAAACAACTCGGGCTTTTTCCTTGAAAATTACAAAGATGTTGAGCGAGATCGCTACAGTATTTTTGGTGAAATCACTGCACAACTAGCTTCTAGTTGGCAGGCAGAATTTGGTGGGCGATATAGCCTTGTTTCAATGGATGCAGCTAATGTCTCATCATCAATGATGGGCGGAATGGCAACCTTAGCAAACAGGTTTAATGCTCAAGACAAAAGCCAAGATGAACATTTGATTGATATCGTCGCCAAATTTACTCACAACTTAGATAAAAATCTAGACCTTGAATTTGGATTAGCTCGTAAAGAGCGAGCACCTAGTTATCAAGAACGTTATTTATGGGCAACGATGGAATCAACTTCTGGATTAGCTGATGGCAACAACTATGTCGGTGACGTTAATTTAGACAAAGAAACTGCTTATCAAGCTGAACTCGGACTTGATTGGCACACAGCTTCTTCTGGCTTTTCTCCACGTATTTTTTACCATCACATCAATGATTACATTCAGGGTGTAGCCACTTCAGATGCCGTGACTGTTGCTGTCAGTACGATGATGGGTGATGCAACACCACTACAATTTAGCAATGTCGATGCTAAGCTTTATGGGATAGATGCGAATTGGTACACAAGCCTCAGTCATGATTGGCAATTAGATGGCACCATCAGCTATGTCCGTGGTGAACGTCGTGATACTAGCGATAATCTCTATCGAATTGCACCACTTTCTGCTCGCACTATGTTGAGTTATGTTCAAACAAACTGGCGAGTTGGTTTTGAAGCTGAAACAATTGCAGCCCAAAACAAAGTTTCAGTTGAAAATGAAGAACAAAAAACCAGCGGTTATGCCTTGTTTCATCTGTCAGCGAGCTATCAGCCAACGCAACAAGTCACATTAACGGCAGGTATTAACAACCTGTTTGATCGGGACTATCAAGATCACTTAGGTGGCTATAACCGTATCAGCGATAACCCTGATATTGCTCAAGGTGAACGCTTACATGGTTTGGGTCGAAGTGGCTATGTCGGTGTTAACGTTAACTGGTAGTCTCTAAAGATTATTGAGTCAGAAGTTACAGCACATCATTGACATATTGCAGGTGAAATTCGGCTTGCCGAGTTTCACCTGATTCAGTGGTATAGCGGAATATTATATCGTCGCCTTGTTTAAACTGTTGCCATAACGAATCGATTGCTAACTCTCCCAGAATGGGAAAATCGACCACTTCCGGTCTACGATCTGCTCTCATATGCTGATAGCTATCGTCATCCCATCCCGCAATTTTCAATATATCAGGCTTATTTTGCTTAACCTGATTAAACAACCACTGTCCTTGCTCAGGATCGTGTTCAAATCCAAACGTGACTTTTTGTTGATCACCCTTACCGCCACCACACAATTTCTGATGTTCTAATTTAATCGGTTTGTTCTGATCAATCTGCAACACGATAAGTTCATTGTCTGCAAAGCTGTCTGCAACCTGGTCGGTAATAATAAAGCTACCCCATAATTCACCGTCATTTAGACGATGAATCATCATAATATCGCCGCTGTCACTGACCAATTCAATTAAGGTAGTTTGAGCTGACAATACGCCACAATAGATCACTAACAGACACGTTAAAGCATGAGAAATCAGATTCATAAGTAACCTCTTATATACTTAAAGACTAATACACTAGTCTTTAGTTCTAAAGGCCCTAAAGTTTGATCTTAATGCCGATAGATTTTAAGTAATCGGCTTCTTGTAACAAGTCGGCTTCAGTCAACGGATGCTCGATTAACCAACCATTAGGTAGGCCTATTCGCAGACCTTTGTTGGTCACTTTTAACTTAACAAAAGTATCAGTTTGCTCTGAACGACCACGATTAAACACCATTGCCAATCGTAACAATATCGTTAATTTTTCAGTTGTCTGCTGTAACTCGTCAGGCAAATATTTGATTTCTGTTTTAGGAAACTTACGTCGTTGTCCTCTGACCATGGCTGCGAGTGCATGCTGTTCTTCTCGTGAGAAACCAGGCAAGTCAGAATGTGCAACCAAATAGGCTGAATGTTTGTGAAACTGATCATGTGAAATTGCCAAGCCAATCTCATGTAATTTAGCTGCCCACTGTAAGTGCTGTAAATTTACTTCTTGATCAATATTCCAGTCTTTAGCGACCTGCTCATAAAGTTGGGTTGCCATAACAGCAACACGTTCGGCATGCGGTTCATCAATATGGTAGCGTCGAGCTAATGACTGAACAGTACGATCACGTTCATCATCGTGTCGAATTCGACCCAATAAGTCATACAATAAACCCTCTCGTAACGCGCCATCTGACACAATCATTCGCTCGATTCTTAAACGATCAAAAGCTGCTCGTAATATGCATACACCACCAGCCAACACATTACTTCGCTCAGGACTTAAGCCGGCTATTTCTAGTTTATCAACGTGGCCTGATGCAATCATCACATCAATTAAGGCATCTAATGCATCTGGTGTAATCACACCATCATCAGACCATCCGTTTTCTTTTGCAATATTGGCAACACTACGAATAGTGCCCGATGCACCTACGGCTTCCATCCATCCCATTTTACGAAATGGCTGCTGAATCGCTCTTAAACGCGTGCCAGCAGCAACAAGTGCCATTTGCACTCGTGGTTTGCTAATAGTGCCATCACCAAAAAAACGTTGGGAGAAACTGACACAGCCCATCTCTAAACTGTCTCGCATCAACCCATTAATGCCTTCGCCTATAATAAACTCGGTACTACCTCCGCCAATATCCATAACCAGACGACGTGATTCATCAAAGGCAAGCGATCTAGCTACGCCTAAATAAATAAGGCGAGCTTCTTCTTCACCAGCGATAACTTCTATTGGATGACCTAAGGCATTTTTGGCTCGTCGCAGAAAAGAGCGACTATTTTCAGCAATGCGTAAGGTATTGGTTCCGACAACCCGCACGCTATCCGGGGGAAGATCTTTGATTCGTTCTCCAAAGCGTTCTAAACAGGCTATGGCGCGATCTTGTGCTTCTTCAGATAGGCGATGATGCCTTAAACCTGCTCGCAGCTGTACCATCTCACGCAATCGATCCATCACTTGGAAGTGACCGTCTCGCAGACGGGCAATAATCATATGAAAACTATTAGAGCCTAGATCTATGGCTGCTAAGATATCGTGTTCGTTATCAGGTTCCATTCTTGTTCACTTTGCTGACAATGTCGAAACTATTTTGCATGACTTCTATGACAGTTACTAGGTTTAATAGCGTCAGGTGTAAATTGTGTTGGATTCTGAAATTCAGTGCGATCGCGAAGATAACCTCTTAGTCATTAATAGCCTAGGCTGGTCATGACTAAGAGGTCTTATAAATAAAAGTGATTACTTACGATCTAGTAATTTTTCCATATGTTCAATACTAAGATGACGGACATCTTTACCTTCAACGAGATAAATAATGTGTTCACAAATATTGTGTGCATGGTCACCAATACGCTCTAATGACCGTGCTGACCACATCATATCAATAACCCGTGTCACAGCACGAGGATCTTCCATCATATAGGTGATTAATTGGCGAATAATTGTTTCGTATTCCGAATCAACAGCTTGATCTTCACGTGCAACCTGCATTGCTTGATCAACGTCAAAACGAGCGAATGCATCTAAGGCATCACGCAACATGCCACGGACATGATGTCCTAAGGTTTGAAGTTCGCGATAGTTCTTTTTAGGACGATCTTTTTCAGAAAGATTTAACGCCATTTTAGCGATGCTGACTGACTCATCACCAATACGTTCAAGATCAGTGATCGTTTTTAAGATACCAGCAACAAGGCGTAAATCGCCCGCTGTTGGCTGGCGTAACGCAATGATTTGAATACATTCTTCATCAATTGTAATTTCTAAATCATTGACGTCTTCGTCTAACGCCATGACTTCACGTGCTAATTCATTATCACCTGTCATCAATGCTTCTAAGGCATTATTTACTTGCTGCTCGACCAAGCCACCCATGGCTAAAACACGTGAGCGAATATCTTCCAATTCATTCTCGAATTGTTGTGAAATATGTTGCGAATTAGTAACCATTACTTAACTCCCTAAATGCTATTGTATTAACCGTAACGGCCTGTAATATAATCTTCGGTTTGTTTCTTAGATGGGTTAGTAAATAACTCATCGGTTGCGCCAAACTCGATCAATTCCCCCATATACATAAACGCAGTATAGTCTGATACACGTGCTGCTTGTTGCATATTGTGAGTGACAATTACGATGGTGTATTTATCTTTAAGCTCGTAGATCAACTCTTCAATTTTAAGTGTTGATAAAGGATCAAGCGCTGATGCTGGCTCATCCAGCAATAGTACTTCAGGCTCAATTGCTATCGCCCGTGCTATAACTAAACGTTGTTGCTGACCACCAGACATGCCCATTGCAGATTCATGTAAACGATCTTTCACTTCATCCCACAATGCCGCTCCTTTAAGTGATTTTTCTACCACTCGATCCAAGGTAGCGCGGTCATTAACACCTTGCAGACGAAGGCCATAAGCAACATTTTCATAAATTGATTTTGGGAAAGGATTAGGTTTTTGAAACACCATACCAACCTGACGACGTAAATCAGCAACATTGACTGATGGCGCATTTAAATCTTTGCCATCCAGTAACATTTCACCCTGAATATTAACGCTATCGATCAAATCATTCATTCGGTTAAAACAGCGTAACAACGTTGATTTACCACAACCACTTGGGCCGATAAATGCAGTCACTCTATTTTTTGCAATCGACATATTAATGTTATGCAAAGCCTGTTTTTGTCCATAAAACAAGTTAAAGTCTTTCACTTCAAGACAAATAGTTTCATTTGCCATATTTAATTTAGGGCCACGGCCCATTGATTCAATGTCAATTGCTCTTGCCGACGTCGTTGTTTGTTGTCTATCTGCATTCATATTAACTCTCACTTGCTTTAAAGTTTTCGCGTAAACGATTACGTATACTAATCGCAGCTAAATTCAACACAATAATGATCAACACCAGTAACAGCGCTGTCGCATACACTAGAGGTCTAGCCGCTTCAACATTAGGACTTTGGAAACCAACATCGTAAATGTGGAAGCCAAGATGCATAAATTGGCGATCTAAATGTAAATACGGTGCAATGGTATCAACAGCTAAGGCTGGTGCTAGTTTGACAACACCGACCATCATCAATGGTGCAACTTCACCGGCAGCACGTGCCACTGCCAAAATTAAACCGGTCATCATTGCTGGTGCCGCCATTGGTAAGACTGTTCGCCATAAGGTTTCAGCTTTGGTCGCACCCAATGCCAAGCTACCTTCACGAATTGCACGAGGAATGCGTGATAAACCTTCTTCTGTTGCCACAATGACTACCGGTACAGTCAAAATTGCCAATGTTAGGGATGCCCACATCAAACCAGGTGTTCCAAAAGTAGGTGCAGGCAGTCTTTCTTGGAAGAACAAATCATCGATACTTCCTCCTAGAAAATAAACAAAGAAACCTAAACCAAACACACCGTAAACAATTGACGGCACACCAGCCAAGTTATTGACCGCGATTCGAATCAAGCGAATCATAGGTCCTTGCTTAGCATATTCTTTCAGGTAGACCGCAGCAATAACCCCGAAAGGTGTCACTAAGACAGCCATGATCATTACCATCATGACGGTACCAAATATCGCTGGGAAAATACCACCTTCGGTATTGGCCTCACGTGGGTCACCTGACACAAACTTCCATACTTCGTGTATATATACTTTGAGCTTTTGAGGAATACTCAAGGCATTTGGCTTAATCACATCGACAATCTTAGAAAGTGGAATTTCAACCTCACGGTCATCTGACATTTTCACCATGATTTGATCACGATTTAATGCTGTATTTAATTCCAAAAGCGTTTTTTGAATGCCTTTATACTGGTTATTCCACATAGCACGCTCTTGTTCAATTTCTTGATATGCAACTGAGCCTTCGCTCTCTCCAGCTAGTTGTAAGCGTTTACTTTCAATACGTAATTCTTCTAAACCGTGATTGATTTCACCAATATCCTTTTTTTCAATCTTTTTGATTTGATCGACTAGATCATTGCTTCGTTTCAAACGCACTTGCAGTTCATTCCATGCATCTGCTCCTTCTGCAATAACTTCGCCTTGTTGTTTAACTTTGGTTAAATAGCCGTAAAAATGTCCCCATTCACGACGTTCGATTGCAACGATATCTTCAGGATAACGAAGATCTGACATCCACGGTCCATTTATCCAGCGGAAATCTAAGCCAAAATAATCACGATTACCAACTTTAACGAGATGACGCTCACCGAACTCTTGACCCTCAGGCAAATTAACACCGGTTTTAGCCAAGCGTGCAGCTGATACCACTTCGGTTTCAATATCTTCACCAATTAACGTTATTTGTTCACCGCCAGGTTCTTGATAGCTTAACTCCATAAGATCGGCTGGCCAGAAGTGACTCAAACCACGCACCGCAATCAATAATAAAAGGCCAACCACCATAACTAAGCTGATGCTGACTGCACCGGCATTTAGCCATACCCATGGACTACCGCTTTTATACCAACTCGAAAAAGATTTATTAGACATCGTTTTACTCTTCTACAGACTACTGTATTTATTACGTAAACGCTGACGAACAACTTCAGCAATTGTATTGAACATAAATGTCGCCATAAAAAGCACTAAAGCAGCAAGGAACAATACGCGATAATGGGTGCTTGCAACTTCAGCTTCTGGCATTTCAACAGCGATATTGGCTGATAATGCTCTGAAACCTTCAAAGATATTAAAGTCCATAATCGGTGTATTACCAGTAGCCATTAATACAATCATGGTTTCACCAACAGCGCGGCCTAAACCAATCATTACAGCTGAGAAAATACCCGGACTTGCTGTCAATAACACCACCCGAGTTAGCGTTTGCCATGGCGTAGCGCCTAAAGCCAACGATCCAATCGTTAAATGTTTAGGTACACCGAAAATCGCATCTTCTGTGATAGAGAAAATAGTCGGTATTACCGCAAACCCCATTACTAGACCCACGACCAATGAATTACGTTGATCGAAATCTATGCCGATACTATGCAACCATCCAGGCATATTGCCATCGAACAACCATAATTCAATTGTAGGGCTTAAGGTCATTGATACATAACCAACACCAATCACGATCGGGATTAATATTGCTGCTTCCCATCCATCAGGGATTCGCTCTCTTAGAGTTTTAGGAAGTTTCGTCCAACCCCATGCCGTCAGAATGATCATCACCGGCATCAAGAACAATATCGAGAAAACACCAGGCAAATTACCTTCAACTATCGGCGCCAACCATAAACCGGCTAAGAAACCTAATATCACTGTTGGCAGTGCTTCCATAATCTCAATCGTAGGCTTCACATAGGTTCGCATTGTCGGTGACATAAAATAGGCTGCGTAAATAGCACCCATAATCGCTAGTGGTACCGCTACTAACATCGCATAAAATGCAGCTTTGATTGTTCCAAAGGTCAAAGGACTCAAACTAAACTTAGGCTCAAAGTCATTACTCGCTGATGAAGATTGCCAAATATATTCTGATTTATCACGACTTTCATACCAGACTTTTTCCCACAATGAATGCCATGACACTTCTGGATGCTCATTTTCAATATACGACAATTTAGTTTGACCATCTTTGGTCATACTGATGATGCCGTTTGCACGAGGCGATATCGCCATCATCGCATCGTCACCATCAACCAATGGTTCGACCAATAACGTACGGTGGGCAGTACTATGATAAACGCCTAGTTCACCTGATTTATCTAAAGCTAGAAAGCCTTTACGTGCATGTTCTGGGGCAATCACTACTATTGGAGCAGTCTGTTCGTTAAAACTACGCACATTATGAAGGGTGTAATTATTCTTACTGTCCCGTACAGGGAACCATTGGTCGATTTGTCCATCACTTCGACCAACTAGGATAGATATACCTCCTGTTAAAAACTCAAGTGAGGTGATTTCTACGCCAGATGGAACCGCTTTGATTTTTTGAACTAAATGTGGCGATGCTACATCGCTAATGTCGTAGTAGCTGATAAAGCCTTTTTTATCAACCATATACAATTCTCTTTGGTCAATATCAATTTGCAGGTGCGTTTCAACATCGCGATCATCTAGAATAATTTCACCTGTGGTTTCTTCTATAGTGAATTCATCTTCGTCCATAAAGCTTTCTTCACGGACAAAACTTTTTAACAACAGGCGTTTATCGGCAGTTATTGCAGCAAGAGTCGTTTGATCACTATTGCTTTGCACACTCAATAGACTGATGGCTTGGCCGTGACTATCAAGATTGAGCGTCTTTTCGCCCATAGGGAAGCTTATGCTCGGCGTTATCTTGCGCTTATCCTCCGGATAGCTAATCTTGTAATCTTGTTTTAATACAAGCGCTTGACCGTCATCAAAACCATAGGCAAATATTCCTGTTGACGGCGCCCCTTTATTAAAACTTGTTATCAAGCTATCAGTGGGCAAAGGCAACCTTGGTTTTAACATCACGTCACCGTTGTTTGCATTGAAGAACGTCACTTGACCTTGCATATCCGCCATCAAGGCAACGTCATTGTATTCATTCAATGTTAGATAGGTAGGTGATTCAGTCTTCGCCGTGTATTCAGCATGAACATCAATATCAGCGCCATGGAACAAGGGGAACACAACATATAACAAATAAAAGAAAATCAATACAATAGCGAATATTACCGACATGCCACCAAAGGCAACGCCATATTTCGCCACGCGATCTTTGAATTCTCGCCATGCTCTACGGCGAATGGCCACAGGTGAGTCTGTTGCAGGTAAAACACTAGTGCTCATGGATTCTTCAACCATAAAGTAAATACTCTATAAAACGATTATCGGCATGTTATGCCTTTGATTGTAAATACAAGCAAAAAATAACTTTAACAACATATTTTTTGCTTGTATTCACAACAAAACGCCCCGGCATTATTATACCGAGGCGTTCCATTTAAACTTAAATTAAACGATTTATTTTAGTTTAATTTTTCTAACTCTTTTTCAACAACTGAAGCTGGTAGTGGAATATAACCATCTTTAACCACTACTTTTTGGCCTACTTTTGACAAAATCATTGTAATGAATTCGCGATCAATAGGTGTTAATGCTTTGTTAGGCGCTTTGTTGATGTATACATATAGGTAGCGAGACAATGGGTAAGTACCATTTGCAGCATTCTCTAATGTAGCAGGAATC
>JBFIJJ010000054.1:0-14110 GCA_041600795.1 Methylophagaceae bacterium
ACTCATTTCGACGTTGTCGTATTACTTTTGAATATTTCTATTCAGTGTTGATACTCAAACATCAGATCTTCTTTTTGCAAAATCGACCTAACGCAAGTACCCACACACATTACTTGATATTATTTTTTTAAAGAGCGTTTGATGAACATCAATCTGTCCAACAAAGAAGCGAGAATTATACAGACACTCACCAGGCTGTCAACACTAGAATCAAACTAATTTTCGCATTGAGTTATTTTTATTTCTAAGTCATTGTTCTAATTATTATCGAGTATATTATTTATCGTTAATAACTTAAAATTCATGACCTACACTTATAAAAAAACCGGCATAAAGCCGGTTTTTTATAGCATTATTTAAATGTAAGCAATTAAGCTGCTGTTGCTTCAGTATTACGATCAACTAATTCAACAATCGCCATAGGCGCTTTATCACCTTCACGTAAGCCACATTTTAGGATACGCACATAGCCACCTGGACGGCTAGCAGAACGAGGACCTAGATCTGTGAATAGTTTTGTAACTGCAGCTCTATCACCAAGGCGAGAGAATGCAAGTCTACGATTGGCAACAGTATCTTCTTTACCTAAAGTGATTAGAGGCTCAATAACGCCTCGTAATTCTTTTGCTTTAGGAAGCGTTGTACGAATAACTTCGTGTTCCATCAAAGAAACAGCCATATTCTTGAACATAGCTTTTCTGTGGCTACTATTACGGTTTAATTTACGACCAGAATTACGATGACGCATGTTATTACCCTATATCTTATGCTGAATTACTTCAGTAGTATTATTTTTGTTCCAGTGATGCAGGTGGCCAGTTATCAAGGTGCATACCTAATGACAACCCTTTTGATGCCAACACATCTTTAATCTCAGTTAGTGATTTCTTACCAAGATTTGGTGTTTTTAATAGTTCCATCTCACCACGTTGGATCAAATCACCAACATAGTAAATATTTTCGGCTTTCAAACAGTTCGCTGAACGAACAGTTAAATCAAGCTCGTCAATTGCTTGTAATAGTGCAGGATCAACAGCAACTACTTCTTCTACAACCGCTTGTTCTTCGATTACTTTGAAGTCAACAAATGCAGATAGTTGATCGCTCAAAATTGTAGAAGCATATTTGATAGCATCTTCAGCTTCTAATGTGCCATCTGTATCAACATCAAGAATTAGCTTATCCAAGTTAGTTCTGTTTTCTACACGAGCACTTTCAACATTGTATGTAACCATGTTTACAGGACTGTATGAAGCATCTAAGTACAACTGACCAATCACACGATCTTCATCATCATTTTCAACGCGTGCATTAGAAGGTACGTAACCACGGCCTTTTTCAACTTTAAAAGTAATAGATAAACTACCACCAGTAAGGTTAGCAATAACATGTTCTGGATTTACAACTTCAACATTGTGAGGAAGTTGAATATCTGCAGCAGTTACAGGGCCGACGCCTTCTTTATTAATAGTAAGAACAGCTTCTCTTGCGTCATGCAGAATAATAGCTAGACCTTTCATGTTTAATAAAATATCTAGAACATCTTCTTGCACACCTTCAATTGCTGAGTACTCATGTACAACACCCGCAATTTGCGCTTCAACAACAGCAGTACCTTCCATTGAAGATAACAAGATGCGTCGTAGTGCATTACCTAATGTATGACCAAAACCTCTTTCTAAGGGCTCTAGTACAACACGTGTGCGTGTTTTGCTAGTCTTCTTAATGTCGACAATGCTTGGTTTTAAAAACTGACTCATATAGGTCGTCATGCAATTCCCTCTAAATAAACCTTAATTGGTTTAATTAAAATTATTTCGAATACAACTCAACAATTAAGTGTTCGTTGATTTCTGCAGGTAACTCAGCACGTTCTGGAACGTGTTTGTAAGTACCTTGCATTTTTGTAACATCAACATCCACCCAATCAGAGAAGCCATGTTGTGCAGCTAACTCTAATGCAGCTTTAATGCGAAGTTGGTTTTTACCAGCTTCACGAATAGCAATCACATCATTTGCTTTCACTTGGTATGAAGGAATATTAACCTTAGCACCATTAACAGTAATTGCATTGTGACGTACTAGCTGACGCGCTTCACTACGAGAAACACCAAACCCCATGCGATATGCAACGTTATCTAGACGGCTTTCCAATAATTGAAGTAGGTTCTCACCAGTTGAGCCTTTTTTGTTGTCTGCCATTTTGTAATAGAGACGGAATTGCTTTTCTAAAATACCGTATACGCGACGCATTTTTTGCTTTTCACGCAACTGAGTTGCATAGTCAGACAAACGACCACGACGCTGGCCGTGTTGACCAGGTGGAAACGCACGACTTTCCATTGCACATTTAGATGTAAAACACTTTTCACCTTTAAGGAAAAGCTTTTCGCCTTCACGACGACATAAACGACATTTAGCACCAATATATCTAGCCATAATGTTCTCCTAAACTACACTCTACGCCGTTTTGGCGGACGACAACCATTATGGGGAATTGGTGTAACGTCTGTAATATTGTTAATTTTAAAACCAAGATTATTCAATGCGCGAACAGCTGATTCACGACCTGGACCTGGACCTTTGATTTCAACATCTAAGTTTTTCATACCAAAGTCTTTAACAACTTGGCCGGCTTTTTCAGCTGCTACCTGTGCCGCGAACGGTGTACTCTTACGAGAACCTCTAAATCCGCAACCACCAGAAGTAGCCCAAGAAAGAGCATTACCTTGACGATCTGTAATCGTTACAATTGTGTTGTTAAATGAAGCGTGAACATGCGCTACGCCATCTACAACATTCTTTTTTACACGTTTACGTTGACGTGCTGATGAGTTTGCCATCGAATCGCCTCTTTACTTAATCATGCGGCGAGGACCTTTACGAGTCCTTGCGTTAGTTTTTGTTCTTTGACCACGAAGAGGGAGACCTCTACGGTGACGGACACCTCGGTAACAACCAAGATCTTTAAGACGTTTAATATCCATAGATACTTCACGTCTCAAGTCACCTTCAACGGTGAACTTAGCAACTTCTGTACGAAGTGCTTCTACTTCTTGTTCAGAAAGGTCTCTAATCTTTCTATCTTCAGCAATATTTGCAGCCGCGCAAATTTGTTTTGCACGAGTAAGACCTATACCGTAGATAGCAGTTAATGCTATTACGGTGTGTTTCTGTACAGGAACATTAATTCCAGCAATACGAGCCATTGAGCTACCCTAATCCTTCAATAGTGAACCGAGAATTATAGCACATAAAACTTTGGTTCAACAATACATTAATTAACACTAAAGCTATTAGCCTTGACGTTGCTTGTGACGAGCTTCTTTACAGATAACTCGTAGAACGCCACTGCGTTTAACAATTTTGCAATTGCGACATATTTTTTTAACTGACGCTTGAACTTTCATCGATCTTTCTCCAACTGTATCTGTGATATGCAGACTTATAATCTAGTTTAAAAAGCCAGACATACCATTACTTTTTTTATTTGATTTACGCATCAAGCTTTCGTATTGCTGCGACATCATGTGTGATTGAATTTGAGAAACAAAATCCATCACTACAACAACGATAATCAACAACGATGTTCCACCAAAATAAAACGGTACGTTCCAGTATAAAATCAAAAACTCTGGTAACAAACATACTGCTGATATATATATGGCACCAGCAAGAGTTAGCTTGCCCATAACTGTATCAATGTATCGTACAGTTTGCTCTCCAGGACGGATCCCTGGAACGAAGGCACCAGACTTTTGTAAATTTTCTGCTGTTTCTTTCGGATTAAATACCAATGCCGTATAGAAGAAACAGAAGAATATAATTGCTACAGCATACGCGACTACATAAACTGGCTGACCAGGCGACATAAGTGTAGAGATATCTTTTAACCAACCCATTCCTTCTGTACTTCCAAACCAGCCTGCAATTGTCGCTGGAAACAAAATAATACTAGAAGCAAAGATAGGAGGAATAACACCTGCCATATTAAGCTTTAATGGTAAATGAGTAACTTGTCCAGCCATCATTTTACGTCCTTGCTGACGTTTAGCATAATGCACTGGAATCCGGCGCTGTGCTCGCTCTACAAACACAACAAATGCTGTCACAGCTAACGCAAGGAACAGTAATGTAATTACTAAGAAAGTATGTAACTGTCCGGTTCTTGCTAATTCTAATGTACCGCCAACAGCTGCAGGTAAACCCGCAACAATACCAGCAAAGATAATCAATGATATCCCATTGCCAATTCCACGTTCTGTAATCTGCTCACCAAGCCACATTAAGAACATAGTGCCTGTCACAAGCGTGATAACGGCAGTTATTCTAAACAATAGACCTGGATCAACTACAACACCCATGCCGCCGGCACTTTGACTTTCTAATGCAATAGCAATACCTAATGCTTGGAATGTAGCTAATACTAATGTGCCATAACGTGTATATTGCGTAATTTTACGCTTGCCGGCTGCACCTTCTTTCTTTAGTTGACCCAGTTTAGGATGAACTACAGTTAATAACTGCATGATAATTGATGCAGAAATGTAAGGCATAATACCTAATGCAAAAACAGACAAGCGTTGCAAGGCCCCACCAGAAAACATGTTAAACATGTCTAAGATGGTACCTTTTTGTTGTGAAAACATAGCAGCCAATGCAGCAGGATCTATCCCAGGAACAGGAATAAATGTACCTAGGCGATAAACAAGCAGTGCTCCAAGCACGAACAGTAATCGGCTTTTTAGCTCAGCAAACTTACCCGCACTCGGCAACGCACTTTGTTTATTTTTTTCCACGCAGGTTACTCTTCTACTTTTCCGCCGGCAGCAGTAATTGCTTTTTCAGCGCCAGCAGTAGCAACAAGACCTTTAACTGTAACTGCTTTAGTCAATTCACCAGAACCAATTACTTTTACACGTAATGTATTTTCAGGAACTGCGCCAACTGATTTTAATGTTAACAAATCAATCACTGCAGCATCGATATTAGCAAGCACATCTAAACGTACTTCAGCTGTTGTAGCTTTTTTACGCGATCTAAAACCGACTTTTGGTAAACGACGTTGTAGCGGTTGTTGACCACCCTCGAAACCACGGTTAGAGAAACTACCTGAACGTGATTTTTGACCTTTATGACCACGACCACCAGTTTTACCTAAACCAGAGCCAATACCACGACCTACACGTTTAGCAGATTTTTTCGCTCCTGGAGCTGGAGCAATAGTATTTAAATACATCTTATACTTCCTCAACCTTCAACAGGTAAGAAACATGATTAATCATGCCTCTATTTTCTGGTGTATCAATAACAATCGCACTGCTGCCTGTTTTTCTTAAACCAAGACCAGCAACACACGCTTTATGTTTAGCTAAGCGGCCTATTGTGCTCTTAACCAATGTAACTTTTAATTTAGATTCAGATGCCATTGTACTTATTCCATGATCTCAGCAACTGTCTTGCCACGTTTAGCAGCAATTGCTTCAGGGTTATTCATATCAGTTAGGCCCTTGATTGTTGCGCGAACAACATTCAGTGGGTTAGTTGAACCGATAGACTTAGCTAATACATTGTGAACACCAACAGCATCAAATACAGCACGCATCGCACCACCGGCAATTACACCAGTACCTTCAGAAGCTGGTTGCATGAACACTTTAGCCGCACCAAAGTTAGCTTTGACAGGGTGCTGTAATGTATGACCGTCTAATGTGACTGTTTGCAGGTTTTTACGTGCCTCATCCATTGCTTTTTGAATCGCAACAGGAACTTCTCGAGCTTTACCTTGACCAAAACCAACACGACCTTGGCCATCTCCAACAACTGTTAGTGCTGAGAAACCAAATACGCGACCACCTTTAACAACTTTTGCTACGCGACGTATTCCTACTAACTTTTCAACTAAGCCATCTGATGGAGCTTGTCGCTGATCATTTTGTGCCATTTGATAATACCTTTAAATTTAAAACTGCAAGCCATTTTCACGTGCAGCGTCAGCTAATGCTTTAACGCGGCCGTGATACTTGAAACCAGAGCGATCAAATGCAACATTAGTCACACCAGCACCGGCAGCTCTTTCTGCAACAGCCTTACCAACAGCAACAGCTGCTGCGATATTGCTTGTACCATTTAAGCTTGCTTTAACTTCAGCATCTAATGTTGATGCAGATGCAATAACTTTAGAACTATCGTGAGCAAGTACTTGTGCATAAATGTGACGTGGTGTTCTGTGAACACTCAAACGATACACTTCAAGCTCTTTCAATTTAGCTCTAGACTTTGCAGCCCTACGTAAACGTGAATTTTTCTTATCCATTGTTCAGCCTAATTATTTTTTCTTAGCGTCTTTACGAGCAACATGTTCATCAGAATAACGAACGCCTTTACCTTTATATGGTTCAGGAGAACGGTATGCACGAATATCTGCCGCAACTTGACCAACCTGTTGTTTATCTGAACCAGACACAACAATTTCAGTTTGGCTTGGGGTTTCTATTTTAATTCCTTCTGGCGCGATGTATTCAACAGGGTGCGAGAAACCAAGAGTAAGGTCTAATTTATCACCTTGCGCTTTTGCACGGTAACCAACACCTACTAATGTTAATTTTTTCTCAAAACCTTGGGTTACACCAATAACCATATTGTTCAATAAAGCACGTGTAGTTCCAGCCAACGCAGTTGATTGCTTCGCTGGTGTACGCGCACTTGATTTTAACGTTGTTCCTTCTTGTGTTACTTCAACTTCTGGGTGAATAGTACGAGTTAGCGTACCTTTTGTTCCCTTAATTGATACTTCATTGTTACCCAATGAAACTTCAACACCTGCCGGTATTTCTACTGGCGCATTAGCAATACGTGACATTTTCTAATCTCCAAATACTAAGGCTAGCTAACTGCACACAGGACTTCACCGCCCTGACCAAGTGCACGCGCTTTACGGTCTGTCATAACACCTTGTGAGGTTGAAATGATAGCAACACCTAAACCTGCAATTACCTTAGGTAGATCATTTGCTGACTTATAGACACGAAGTCCAGGACGGCTCACGCGATCAATCGCTGAAATAACCGACTTACCTTCAAAGTACTTTAATGTAATTGTAAGTACTGCTTTTCCGTCAACATCAGTTATGTTATGTGCAGACACATAACCTTCATCTTGTAATACTTTTGCAATGCTAATCTTAACTTTTGAAGAAGGCATAGAAACACTTGTTTTCTTAGCCTGCTGTGCGTTACGAATGCGTGTTAGCATATCTGCAATAGGATCTGTCATACTCATTTTATTCTAGCTCCACAATATCAATCGGTTATTACCAGCTAGCCATTACAAGGCCAGGGATATCACCTTTCATTGCATGTTCGCGTAACTTATTTCTAGACAGACCGAACTTGCGATAGTAACCATGTGGACGGCCAGTTATGTTGCATCGATTTCTCATGCGCACCGCACTTGAATTACGTGGAAGTGCATGGAATTTTTTAGCAGCTTCTTGACGTTCTTCGAACGACAATGACTCATCAAGAATCTGTTTCTTTAATTCCATACGCTTAGCAGCGTATTTTTTTACCATTTTTTCGCGTTTAATTTCGCGATTAATCATGCAGCGTTTAGCCATAACTTATACCATCCAACCTAAATTTTTATTTTCTAAAAGGAAATTTAAATGCTGACAACAATGCATGAGATTCCTCAGCAGTCTTAGCTGTTGTCGTAATTGTAATATCCATCCCTCTTAGCTTATCGATTTTATCGTACTCGATTTCTGGAAAGATAATTTGCTCTTTCACACCCATACTATAGTTACCCTGTTTGTCAAAAGACTTAGGGTTTAGACCACGGAAGTCACGAGTACGTGGAAGTGAAATCGTAATTAAACGGTCAAGAAAATCATACATGCGTTCAGATCGTAACGTGACCTTACAGCCTACAGGCCATCCTTCACGCAATTTAAATCCGGCAATAGATTTCTTTGCCTTTGTAACAACAGGTTTTTGACCGGAAATTTTTTCCATGTCAGCAACCGCATTTTCCAATACTTTTTTATCAGTAAGAGCCTCACCAACACCCATATTAAGAGTAATCTTGGTAATCCGAGGTACTTCCATTACTGATTTATAGCCAAACTGCTCTGAAAGCTGATTGACTACAGTATCACGATAAAAATCTTTTAATCTGCTCACTGTATATACCTAATTTCGTAGCTTAAGCGCCGACAACTTCGCCGTTTGATTTGAACACGCGAACCTTACGACCATCATCTAAAATCTTAAAACCAACCTTATCGCCTTTACCTGTAGCAGGATTCAATAATGCTAGGTTTGAACCGTCGATTGGCATTTCTTTTTCTACGATGCCACCAGTTCTGCCTAAAGCAGGATTAGGTTTGGTGTGTTTTTTTACCACATTGATACCTTGCACCAAGAATTTTCCATCTTGACTAGGCTTAAGTATCTCGCCTTGTTTTCCACGATCCTTACCCGTTGTTACAACAACTTGATCGCCTTTTCTTAATCTTTCCATTTCAGCATTCCTAACTTATAGCACTTCAGGCGCTAATGAAATAATCTTCATGAACTTCTCACCGCGAAGCTCACGTGTTACAGGTCCAAAGATACGAGTACCGATCGGCTGAAGGTTTGCTGTTAATAGAACAGCTGCATTAGCATCAAAACGGATCACTGAACCATCTGGACGACGAACACCTTTACGAGTACGAACGATAACAGCATTATGAACCTCACCTTTTTTTACTTTACCGCGAGGTGCTGCTTCTTTAATGGTCACTTTGATTACATCACCAATACCCGCATAACGACGGTGTGAACCACCCAATACTTTGATACATTCTACGCGTTTAGCACCACTGTTATCAGCGGCATCTAGACTGCTTTGCATTTGAATCATGATCTAACTCCAATATAAACCGTGGCACTACTTCGCGCGGTCGATAATTTCGACCAATTGCCAGCTTTTTGTTTTAGAAAGCGGACGGCTTGAAGTGATACTAACTACATCACCAATATTGCATTCATTATTTTCATCATGCGCATGCAATTTGGTAGAACGTTTCACATATTTTTTATAAATAGGGTGTGCAACTTTACGCTCAACCAATACAGTGATGGTTTTATCCATCTTGTCACTGACTACACGGCCTGTTACTAAACGTATGCTTTTTTCCGATTCACTCATGTTCGTACCCTATTTCTTTTCGTTCAGTACAGTTTTGATACGTGCAATATCACGTCGTACACGTTTCATTTCACTCGAACGTGTTAACTGACCAGTAGCGTGTTGCATACGCAGATTAAACTGTTCTTTATGAAGAGCATCTAGCTCTTGCGCCATATCTTCAACAGATTTTTGTCTAATTTCGCTTGCTTTCATTACAATATTGCTCGCGTTACAAATGTTGTTTTAAGAGGAAGCTTGGCAGCTGCAAGACGGAACGCTTCGCGTGCAATCTCTTCTGACACACCTTCCATTTCATAGAGCATGCGACCAGGTTGTATATTAGCAACCCAGTATTCAACATTACCCTTACCTTTACCTTGACGTACTTCAAGTGGTTTACTGGTAATTGGTTTGTCCGGAAAAACACGGATCCAAATTTTACCACCACGTTTGATGTAACGAGTCATAGCACGACGAGCCGCTTCAATTTGACGAGCCGTAATACGACCACGTTCAAGTGATTTAAGCCCAAACTCACCGAAGCTTACTTTAGCTCCACGATGAGCCAAGCCACGGTTGCGCAGTTTCATCTGCTTTCTAAATTTCGTTCTCTTTGGCTGTAACATTGGTTATAACCTTACTTCTCAGCTGGGGTTACTGTTTGCGCGTTCGCGTCAAAAACTTCACCCTTAAAAATCCAAACCTTGACACCAATGATGCCGTAGGTAGTGTTTGCTTCTGCAGTTCCGTAATCGATGTCTGCACGTAATGTATGCAAAGGCACACGACCTTCACGATACCATTCAGTACGAGCAATCTCAGCACCGTTTAAGCGTCCACCAACATTGATACGAATACCTTCCGCACCTAGGCGCATAGTATTAGTAACCGCACGTTTCATAGCTCTACGGAACATAATGCGGCGTTCTAGTTGTTGCGCAACACTTTCAGCAACTAATGTCGCATCTAGCTCAGGCTTGCGAATTTCTTCAACACCAACACTAACTGGGATACCCATAATTTCGGACGCTGCAATGCGAAGCTTATCGATATCTTCACCTTTTTTGCCGATAACAATACCTGGGCGAGCCGTATGGATTGTAATCTTAGCGTTTTTCGCTGGTCTATCTACTTGAATCTTACTGACCGACGCATGAGAAAGCTTATCTTTAAGATATGCTCTAACCTTAATGTCTTTGTCTAGTAGATCTGCATATTCAGAAGAATCGGCATACCAGATCGAATTCCAATCTTTAATTATACCAAGTCTAAAGCCAATTGGGTGAACCTTTTGTCCCATAAGTATTCTCTCTTACTTTTCGTCAACAACCACAGTAATGTGGCTTGTACGTTTAAGGATACGGTTACCACGTCCTTTTGCACGCGGTGACATTCGTTTCATTGTTGAGCCTTCATCAACCATAACTGCCGACACATATAGTTCGTCGATATCAGCACCGTCGTTATGTTCCGCATTTGCAATCGCAGAATTCAATACGTCTTTCATCAGTACTGCAGCTTTTTTAGGGCTGAAGGTTAATAAATTGATTGCCTTTTCAACTGGCAATCCTCTAATTTGATCTGCAACTAAACGCACTTTTTGTGCAGAAATGCGTGCATAGCTATATTTTGCTTTCGTAGCCATATCTCAACCTTATCGTTTAGCTTTTTTATCAGCAACATGGCCTTTAAAGGTACGAGTAGGAGAAAACTCACCCAACTTGTGACCAACCATATCTTCTGTAATAAATACAGGTAGATGCTGCTTACCATTATGAATGGCAATAGTTAACCCGATCATATCTGGAATAATCATCGAACGACGTGACCATGTTTTAATCGGACGCTTATTATTTTCTTTTACTGCTTCTAAAACCTTTTTTTCAAGGTGAAGGTCAATAAACGGACCTTTTTTAATCGAACGCGGCATATCTAGTTCCTAGCCTTTACTTACGGTTACTACGACGACGTACAATTAAATTATCTGTACGTTTGTTTTTACGTGTTTTATAGCCTTTAGTTGGCATACCCCAAGGTGATACAGGATGACGACCACCTGATGTACGACCTTCACCACCACCATGTGGGTGATCAACCGGGTT
Source organism: Methylophagaceae bacterium (assembly GCA_041600795.1). GTDB lineage: Bacteria > Pseudomonadota > Gammaproteobacteria > Nitrosococcales > Methylophagaceae. The sequence goes on from JBFIJJ010000054.1 coordinate 11,280, forward strand.
CATAACCACACCGCGAACGGTAGGTCGAACACCACGCCAACGTGACGCACCAGCTTTACCAAGTGAACGTAATGAATGTTCACCATTACCCACTTCACCAAGAGTAGCTTTACAGTCTAATGACACTTTACGCATTTCGCCTGAACGTAAACGTAATGTTGCATAGCCATTTTCACGTGCTACATATTGGGCACTACTACCAGCACTGCGAGCAATTTGCGCGCCTTTACCTGGTTTCATTTCAATACAATGAACCGTACTACCAACAGGAATAGTTGCTAACGTCATGCAGTTACCCGCACGAATTGCAGCATCTTCACCTGTTTCTAAACGGTCACCAGCAACGATACCTTTAGGTGCGATGATGTAAGTTTTTTCACCATCTGCATAACTAAGTAATGCAATGTGTGCTGTACGATTAGGATCATATTCAATACGTTCAACAACTGCAGGAATACCTACTTTGTTGCGTTTGAAGTCAATCAAACGGTAACGTTGTTTATGACCACCACCGTGATGTCTTACAGTGATGCGACCTGTGTTATTTCTACCACCAGTTTTGGCTTTCTTTTCAACCAAAGGCGCATATGGTGCGCCGCGGTGTAGATCTGCTGTTTTAACTTGAACAACGAATCTACGTCCTGCTGATGTAGGTTTAGCTTTTTTTAACGCCATTCCTGTTTCCTCACCCGTATTCTGTTATTTATTCTGCGCCAAGGAAGTTAAGATCTGTACCTTCTGCCAATGTCACATAGGCTTTTTTCCAATCGCTACGCTTGCCAAAAATACGGCCGGTGCGTTTAGTTTTACCTTTAACATTTACAGTTGATACTGATTCAACTTTTACTTCAAACAAGGTTTCAACAGCTCGTTTGATTTCTAATTTATTGGCGTTAGGTAGCACTTTAAGTACTACTTGATTGTTACTTTCAGCAACACGTGATGCTTTCTCGGCAACAACAGGGCCTAAAATAATTTTAGTTATGCGTTCTGAGTTCATGCTAATGACTCCTCTAACTTACGTACTGAGTCTTCACTCATCACAACTTTGTCAAAACGTAACAATGCAACAGGATTAAGATGCGCCGCATCTGTCGCTGCTAGATCATATAAATTACGTGATGCTAACGCTAAGTTACCTGCTGCATTTTCAGAAACGATAAGTGCATTCTTAATACCCATCGCATCTGTTTTAGCTAGCAAATCTTTTGTCTTTGGTGACTCAAGTTCAACTTTATCTACAACTACTAACGAGTCATTACGACGTAGTTCAGATAAGATAGAGCAGATAGCATTGCGGTAAACTTTACGGTTTACTTTTTGACTATAGTCACGCGGCTTAGCTGCGAATGTAGTACCACCTGAACGCCATAATGGGCTACGGATTGTACCTGCACGCGCACGACCACTACCTTTTTGTGAGAATGGCTTACGACCACCACCACTTACTTCAGAGCGTGTTTTTTGTGCATGTGTACCGCTACGAGCAGCAGCCAAATATGCTGTTACTACTTGATGAACCAAAGATTCATTATATTCACGATCGAATACAGCATCAGAAACAGTAATGCTTCCGGCTTTGCTTCCATCGAATGATTGTAATTGAAGATCCACAATATTCCCCTAAGAATCTTTTAGGCTTTAACAGCAGGACGAATCACAACATTACTACCTTTTGCGCCAGGTACAGAACCTTTAACAAGTAGCAAGTTACGCTCACTATCAACACGTACTACAGATAAATTCTGTAATGTGCGTTTCACGTCGCCCATATGGCCAGCCATTTTTTTACCTTTGAATACACGACCAGGTGTTTGACACTGTCCGATCGAACCAGGTGCTCTGTGTGACAAAGAGTTACCATGCGTTGCATCACCACCACGGAAACCGTAGCGTTTAACAACACCAGCAAAACCTTTACCTTTAGTTACACCAGAGACATCAATTTGTTGCCCTGCTTCAAAGATAGTTACGTTTAATTCTGAACCAAGTTCTAATTCAGGTGCTTCATCAACAGTAAACTCAAGCACTTTACTTCCAGCCGCTGATTCTGCTTTTGCAAAATGTCCAGCTTGTGGTTTAGTTACACGAGATGCTTTTTTTGTACCAACTGTAACTTGCACAGCATTGTAGCCATCAACATCAACTGTTTTTAATTGACTTACACGATTTGGTTCAACTTCAATTACCGTTACAGGAGTTGAAACACCATCTTCTGTAAAGATACGTGTCATTCCAGCTTTACGGCCAACGAGTCCAATAGTCATATCAGGCTCCTATTAATTCAACTTGATCTGGACATCGACGCCAGCGGCGAGATCCAGCTTCATTAAAGCATCAACTGTTTTATCAGTTGGCTCAACGATATCCATAAGACGTTTGTGCGTACGAATTTCATACTGATCACGAGCATCTTTATTTACGTGCGGTGAAATCAACACAGTGAAACGTTCTTTTTTTGTAGGCAATGGAATTGGTCCATTGATACGTGCGCCAGTACGTTTCGCTGTTTCAACGATTTCTTTAGCTGATTGATCGATCAAACGGTGGTCGAATGATTTCAATCTGATTCTAATTGTTTGAGTTGCTGCCATTTCTATTACTCAGTAATTTTACTAACGACGCCAGCACCAACAGTACGGCCGCCTTCACGAATAGCAAAACGTAAACCTTCTTCCATCGCAATCGGCGCGATCAAAGTTACGTCCATTTTAATGTTGTCTCCAGGCATAACCATTTCAACACCTGCAGGTAATTCACAAGCACCAGTTACGTCTGTTGTACGGAAGTAGAATTGTGGACGGTAACCATTAAAGAATGGAGTATGACGA
>JBFIJJ010000055.1:0-14057 GCA_041600795.1 Methylophagaceae bacterium
AGAAGAATTCAAAAGCCTGTGGTCAGGTGAGCTAATTGCCCTAACACGACGCCATGGTCTAGGTGGAAGCCTGCAACAAAAGTTTGATATTTCTTGGTTTATCCCCTCACTGGTTAAATACCGTAAATTATTTTACGAAGTTCTAATCGCTTCCTTTTTCTTACAACTGTTTGCCTTAGTGACACCACTGTTTTTCCAAGTAGTGATGGATAAAGTTTTAGTGCATCGTGGATTTACGACATTAGATGTACTAGCCGTGGGCTTTTTTATAGTCGTTGTGTTTGAATCGGTATTAGGTGGACTTCGTAACTACATCTTCAGTCATACGACAAACCGTGTTGACGTTGAATTAGGTTCGCGATTATTTAGTCATTTAATGGCATTGCCATTGGCCTATTTTGAATCACGTCAGGTCGGTCAAAATGTTGCTCGGGTACGTGAGCTCGATACTATTCGTAATTTTATTACAGGTACTGCGCTGACTTTAGTAATCGATCTGTTTTTCGTTTTTGTATTCTTGGCGGTGATGTGGTTTTACAGTCAGACCTTAACTTGGATTGTTATAGGTTCAATCCCATTTTATATCCTGCTATCTGTCTTTATCACCCCGATATTACGCCATCGTCTTGATGAAAAATTTAAACATGGTGCAGCAAATACCGCATTTCTGACGGAGTCTATTACTGGCATTGGTACGGTTAAATCAATGGCGGTTGAACCGCAAATGCGCCGTAAACTGGAAGATCATTTATCAAGCTACGTACATGCTTCATTTAAGAGTCAAAATCTAAATAATATCGCCAACCAAACCGCAGGCTTAATTAATAAACTGATGACATTGGGTATTATTTGGGTTGGTGCTCACCTTGTGATTGAAGGTGATATTACTGTTGGTCAATTAGTGGCCTTCAATATGCTGGCGGGACGTGTTAGTGGCCCAATATTAAAACTGGTTCAACTATGGCAAGACTTCCAGCAAGCCGGTATTTCGATAGACCGTCTAGGCGATATCTTAAATACACCCAGAGAGCCGGGCTTTAATCCCAACCGTTCACGTCTTCCTACGCTACAAGGTGCGGTTAGCCTCGACCATATCCGCTTTCGTTATCGTAGCGATGGCCCTGTTATTTTAGATGACATTAATCTACAAGTAAGGCCCGGTGAAGTATTAGGAATTGTCGGACGTAGCGGCAGTGGCAAAAGTACGATTACTAAACTGATTCAACGCCTGTACATTCCTGAATCAGGAAGAATGCTGATTGATGGTGTCGACTTATCGATGGTCGACACGGTATGGCTTCGCAAACAAATTGGTGTGGTCTTACAAGAAAACTTTCTGTTTAACCGTACCATCCGAGAAAATATTGCATTGGGTGATCCATCTATTCCAATGGAGCGGGTTATTCAGGCGGCAAAAATGTCGGGTGCTCATGAGTTTATAGTTGATTTGCCAGAAGGCTACGACAATATGGTGGGTGAGCAAGGCAGCAACTTATCAGGTGGGCAGCGTCAACGCTTAGCTATTGCTAGGGCGTTGATTACCAATCCTCGAATTCTTATTTTTGATGAAGCGACCAGTGCACTTGATTATGAATCAGAGCGTTTGATTCAAGATAACATGGCCCAAATTTGCAAAGGTCGAACCGTCTTTATCATTGCTCATCGCCTAAGTACCGTACGAGGCTGCAATCGCATTATCGTGATGGATAAAGGCCGTATCGTAGAACAAGGCAGTCACGACCAATTACTAGAACAAAATGGTTATTACACTAAGTTACATAGTTACCAAAACCATACGCCGGTATTACATGAAGTGGACGTAGAAAAGCATGCTACCACTCAATTTGAGTTTAGCTCGACACTTAATCAAGGTCAGCCATCATGAATGTCTTTACGGTATTTTGGGATGCATGGAAAAATCGTCATACCCTAGGTGATGACAACAATACCCGTGAATTAGCCGCCTTCTTACCGGCTGCATTAGAAATACAACAAGCACCGCCTAACCCTTTAGCTAAATGGTTATCACGTAGTCTGATTATCTTATTCACGCTTGGTATTATCTGGGCAGCAATGGGCGAAGTGAATATTGTAGCCAGTGCTGAAGGCAAGATTATTCCAAGCGCTAGAGTCAAACAAATACAACCCCATGAAAAAGCGGTTGTGCACGCCATCTTAGTCCATGAAGGCCAACAAGTAGAAAATGGTCAAGCCTTAATTGAACTAGACAGCACCATAACCGGTGCCGATAAAAATAGATTACAAAGTGAATTACAGAATGCCAGATTGAATCTGGCATTAAATAAAGCCTTATTAAACATGCTGATGATGTCATCGAAACAGCAAGCTATCCTTAAACAAGATGGTGCCACACTTGAATTGGATGACAGTGTGACGGCACAAGAAAAACAACTATATCAACAACTATTATGGCAACAATGGCAGCGATATCGTTCTCAAAAACAAACCTTAAAAAACACGCTGATCAAAAATCAATCTGAACAAGCCGCCACTCAAGAAGTCATTAAAAAGTTCGAGCAAACCTTACCGATTATTCAACAACGTGCTGATAGTTTGCATGATCTCTATCAGCAAGGAGTGGTATCTGAAGTTGAGTTCCTTGAACTTAAACAAATGCGTATTGAACAAACACAAGACTTAGCAGCACAACGCCAACAACTCAAACAACTTAAAGCCGCCGCGACAGAAGTGGGTGAACAGCTTAATACTCTGATAGCTCAAACTAAAGGTGACACCTTAACAACTTTATCCGAACTGGAGCGACAAACAGCTTCTTTACATGAAGAGCTGGCAAAGGCGACAGATTTAAATGCCAAACAAATTCTGTATGCCCCAGTATCGGGGCAAGTACAAGAGCTAGCCGTTAATACAGTTGGCGGTGTTGTCACCGCCGCCCAACAACTGATGTTGATTGTGCCCGATGAACAACAGCTGGAAGTGGAAGTATTCTTAGAAAACAATGATATTGGCTTTGTGCATGAAGGCATGGAAGCTGAAATTAAAATCCACACCTTTCCCTTTACCAAATATGGTTTGATAGAAGGTGAAGTCACCACTGTATCCAATGATGCGACAGTCGATGAGCAACGTGGCCTTATTTACGGTATGCATCTGTTAATGAAAAAAAATACCCTTTGGGTTAATAACAAAGAAGTTAGGCTTATGCCTGGCATGGCAGTGACAGCTGAAGTGAAGACGGGTAAGAGAAGAATAATTGAGTTTTTCTTGGCGCCACTGCTGCGTTATAAGCAAGAGAGTATTAGGGAGAGGTAAATAAATGATTTTTCTAATGCCAATATATTTTGTAATTGCCTTGGTCGGTATTTACCAGTTGATGAAAGTTTATGAGGGAAGACATAAGTGGCTACGCTTTTTTCTTCTTGCGTTCTTATTTTATTTACCCGTTGGTTGGGACGTACTGTTAGGTCGTGCCTATTTCCATTACCTCTGTCACAAAGATGGTGGAGTACATATCTATCAAACTGTGGAGCTTGATTCTGAAAACTGGTATGCCGACGGAAGTCCAAAGTTTTATGACATTAAAGGCAACTTTGATGAGGATTATTTTGAAGGGAGGTACATTCAAGTTGATATTTTCCGTGGCCATGACTTTAAAACACAATTACCAATATTGAGAGATTTGATACGGGTAATTGATACTGACTCAGGACTGGTATTTGGCGAAGTCATATCTTATTTATATATCGGCGGCTGGGTAATAAATACTTGGCAACCCTTTAGTACAAGGGGGCAGCGTTGCCCCAGATTGAGTGACTATCCCGAACCAAGTGAACTTCAGGATAACCCATTGGTTAAAGGAATTGGGCCAAAGTGGTACAGGAAGTTCACAAGTTATATATTTTTAAATAAAAACAACAAGGAGGTTGAATAATGTCTATTTCAATAAAGGACTATTATGAAAATGCAATATTGGCGATGAACTCATATGCAATTCTCGAAGAAAGTATGAGTGAAATTGAGATTAATAATGCTTTGAAAGATGAACAGGAGAGTAATTATTCATCAATTCAAAGTAGTTACTTTATTCAACAATACGATATTGTCCATTCTCAGCAGAATACGGATAGCGGTTTTTCAGCAACCTTATTTAAAGATATTGATGGAGTTTATTCCTTAGCCATTAGGGGAACAGAGTTTGGTTTATCTAGTGAAACTGTCGATGATCTTTTACTGACGGATATTGCTGATATTGGTGCCGATGGTATTGCCTTAAAACAAGCCGTGGATCTTTTCAATTATTACCAGAAACTAGTTACATCTACAGATAAGCACCCCATGCAGCTAGAGTTCTATGAGGGAACAGAGGCGCCGGAAGCAGGGGTACCATTTCAAGATCTCGGTTATAACGATAGCCAAAATTATCCTCAAAAAGTCTACCGATATCTAAAAGTAGTTGAAACGAATGAATACGGACTAGAGTTAATACCTGAGGGAAGTCAAATTAATGTAACCGGACATTCACTAGGTGGCCATCTAGCCTTGATTTTATCTAGGTTGGATCCTGCACATATCGACCAAGTCTATAGCTATAATGCGCCTGGGTTTGATACTGGCATTATTGGTTCAGGTGATACAGAGTGGTTTTTTCAAACTATTGACACTCTAATGTTGCAAGAGTTAGGCACTAGCACTGTTGTAGATAGCGGTTTCCCTGAAGAAAAAATTCATAACCTTATTATTCCTCTTGACGGCGTTTCGGATATAGGAGATGTACCGGGAGAGATCATTCCTCAGTTTGGAGAGGCAAATAACGTCCTATCTGCTCATAGTATTGTGGGAATGACAGATTCATTAGCAGTTTACAATCTTCTAAGAGGGCTCATCTCAAACCAGAGTTTGGATTCTTTGTCCTATATTTTTGATGCAAGCTCAGAATATGCAGAAAGTGACTTAGAAACTTTCATTAATAGTTTGGGTGACTTTTTAGGCCTGGGAGTAACTATCGTTAACGATGATAGAGATCTTTTCTACCAAAGAATAAACGATATTGCAGAGGGTATTTATGTAAATGCATCAGCTGAATCTCCACAACTAAAAACAAAATACCAATACCTTGATATTGTTTCTACATCAAGTCTTGCTGGCTCAGCTAATCTTGATAATGCCGATGGCTTTGCTTATCGCTATGCATTGGAAAACCTCAATTCTTTTGCCATCACTGGCGATGTTGATTTATATGCTCAACATAATCAGAATGACGAACTAAAAATTGAGAACTTTACAGAGCAGTATTTAGAAGACAGGGCCAAATTTCTTGAGCTTAAGAATAAATATTATGCATTGGATGTTGATAATTTATCTGCACAAGACGAAGACATATATTTTGAACAAAGAGCAGACACAGATACGCAAGCTATTATTTTACAATCTGATAGTTTAGGTGCTTACCCCCATCCGTCCTATATATTTGGTGGTTCAGGAGATGACATTATTGAAGGAGATATTGATACGTCTCTAAGTCCTGTTTCAGACCATTTATATGGTGGAAAGGGTAATGATTTCCTTCAAGGTCATTCTGGGGATGACTACCTTGAAGGTGGCACTGGTATCGATGTGTTAGATGGAGGCGATGGTCAAGATACTCTAATTGGTGGAAAAGGCGATGATTATCTTTATGCTGGTAAGAGTGAAGTAGGTAAATACGACCTTCTCGACGGTGGCGAAGGCAATGACAGCTACTATATCACCAGTGAAGACGGTGACACCATCATCCGTGACAGTGACTTAACTGGCCAAATCTATTTTGACGGTCAACCGTTGGGAAATGGCATCAAAGCCATTGTACCTGGCGGTAGTGCTTATCAAGATGATGAAGGTAATCGGTATGCCTATACGGAAGGGCTACTGAATATATCGTTGAGTACCGGACAGAAGATCACGATCGAAGGCTTTGCCAAAGGCCAAGGCAACCAATTAGGGTTGGTATTTAACGATGTAGTTAAACCACTGGAAACGCCGGAAACTTCACTCAACTTTAATGGTGACTTTGCCTGGCAAGATTTTGACCCTGAAACAGATGGCATACAGGTTGGGTACGATAAGTATGGCAACATTATTCAAGATTTAAGCGTACCTGAAGATAAAAAAGATACGCTTTATGGTTCAATTGAAAATGATTCTTTTCATGCTGGTAATGAGAATGATTATGTCAATGCAAAAGAGGGTGATGATATTGTTGATGGTGGTGCTGGTGCCGATAAGTTATTAGGCGGAGATGGTGACGATACCTTAAGCGGCGGTGGTTCAGATATTGGCAGTAGCGTTCATGATGTACTTTTGGGGCAGGCTGGCAACGATACACTTTATGCGAATAATATACAAAGCTATGAAACAGCACTGGCTGCGGATGAATCAAATTATGAACGCGGTGCTTTATTGGATGGAGGTACAGACGATGACTATCTATTTGGAAACTCCGAGAATGACGTGTTATTGGGTGGTGCAGGTAGTGATGTACTGATTGGGTCTGCCGGCAACGATAATATACGCGGTGATGCGAGTGTTTTGGGAATACCAAGTATTTATTGGTATTCAAATCGTTCAACTGTCTTTAACCTGGATGATGTTACCTATTCCTTTTATGAGAATTTTAGTACTTATATTGATGCCGCAGGTGATGATGATTATCTCTATGGTGGTTCGGGTGACGATTGGTTGCGGGGTGAAGTAGGTAACGATTTACTTGATGGCGGTGCGGATAATGATGTGTTGTCAGGGGGGGATGGTAATGACATTCTGCTTGGTGCCGGCGGTAATGATCTGCTTTATGGTGATAGCTTAAATGATACGAAACATGGTAATGACTTACTTCATGGTGGTGAAGGAGATGATGAGCTATATGGCGTTTATGGTGATGATACCTTATTTGGTGATATAGGTAATGATCACCTGCAAGGTGGTGATGGTAATGACTATCTTGATGGCGGAGATGACGATGATACGCTTTGGGGAGAGGAGGGCGAAGATACGCTCATTGGTGGCCTAGGGAACGATAAACTTTATGGTGGAACCGAGAATGACACTTTGAAGGGTAATGATGGCAATGATTATCTTGATGGTCAGGAAGGTGCCGATACTTTATATGGTGGTAAAGGAGAAGATAAGCTCTTCGGTGATGAAGGTAATGACACGCTCGAAGGCGGTGATGATGCCGATAATCTTGAAGGAGATGCTGGAGATGACACTTTAAAAGGAGGTAGTGGCCAAGACACCTTGTTTGGCGGGCTTGATAACGATATTTTAGATGGTGGTAGTGACAATGATCATCTTGAAGGTGGTGACGGCAAAGATACGCTCCATGGTGGTTCCGGAAATGACCAATTATTTGGTGGTATAGGTAATGACATCTTAGATGGCGGGGCTGGTGATGATGTATTGGTAGGTGGTGATGGCAGCGATACCTTTGAATTTGGGTTCGGTGATGGTAAAGATATCATAGATGATGTAGATGGAACGGATATCATTCGGTTTAAAGCAGGAATGACATTAGATAATATCGTCTCATCTACCGTGCAAAGTACGACTACGGGCGAGGTTTATCTTGCCATTAATCATGGTCAAGCTGACTCACTATATATTAAAGATGGTTTTTACTTTAATTCCCTATCCAGATTTGAGTTTTCAGATGGCACCACACTAAATGTGCAGGACTTTTTGGATGCAACACTATCAAATAATGAACTCTCAACAGCTTATGAAGTGAGTAATGTTGATGAGCCTACAACGGAAACACCTTCTGAAAGAGGCGACAATCAAAATGCTTCCCAAAGCGTAGTTGAACAACCCAACATCACGGTACTAGGTGATTCTCGTCTGGTGACTTTTGATGGTTCCATTATAAAGGTGCGATTGGGTACTTATGGGTCGGTAACAATGTCAAGCACTGGCCTTAAGAATTGGGGAAGTTCGACTTCAGCAAGGAAAATAAATACTTTTTTAGGCGACATTGATCAAAATGATGCGACTAAAGATTTTGGTTATATTTTGAGAAGTGCGAATGATTACTTCAATGATTCAGGATCTTATGACGCTAACATAAATATTGGTCCGAATGGTACTGTCAGTGTGTCAATGACGTTTACGACATATGCTGATGGTTCCAAAGAATCATCAATCAAATATAGCTATGGCTTTAACGATAACGATCCATCAGCAGCATATAGCATCGCAGAAAGAACGGTTTCACCTCTGATATTAGATCTCGATGGCGATGGTATTGAAACGCTCTCTCAAGATGCAGATATTTATTTTGATCATGACAAAAATGGCTTAGCTGAGAAAACAGGCTGGGTTGCAGCTGATGATGGCTTACTTGTGTTAGATCGGAATCTAGATGGCGTAATTAACAATGGTTCTGAATTATTCGGTAATAATACGTTACTCCAAGATGGTTCACTCGCAGCTAATGCTTATGAGGCATTGGCTGAATTCGATGAAAATAGCGATGGTGTTATTGATAGTCAAGATTCAATTTTCTCCGAATTACGCGTTTGGCAAGACCAAAATAGTGACGGTGTATCGCAACAAAGCGAATTATTGAATTTAGAGACAGCTGGTATTCAGTCACTCAATACCGATTATCAATCGACATCTATTGATGATGGTAATGGAAATACAATAAAACAAATCAGTTTAGCTTCAACACTTGACGATTCAACTATACAGAGCGCTGACGTCTGGTTTGGTACAAATACGACACAAACAATTGACCGAAATACAGTGCTTTTAACTGATGAAATTGCAGCGTTACCTGAAGCATCTGCATTTGGTAATGTGAAAAGCCTGCATCAAACGATGATGAGTGATGCAGTTTTAACTGATTTAGTTACAGAGTTTACTAATGGAACTACCAATGCTGAACGTTTAGCATTGATTGATGACATTATTTACCAATGGACAGGTTCGGCTAATGTAGACCCATATAGCCGTGATCCATCAAAAATTTATGGGCATGTCATGGATGCTCGTCAACTAGTAACACTCGAGAATCTAGTTGGAAAGAGTTACTTAGGAACATGGTGTTGGGGAGAAAGAGACCCAAATCCACATGGTCAGGCTGCACCTAAGTTAGTGGCTGAATATCAACGATTCAAAACGTATGTCACGTCACAGTTAATGAGTCAAACGGCATATAAAGATATTTTCTCGAAAATGTCAGCAACTTATAACTTTGAGTTGGAACAATTTGAACCAGATTTGACCGCGTTCATCTCTGGCTTGAAAGCTTTAATTACAACAGATGAAGAATATGTCGTTGGTGCAATAAATACATTAAGAGGAATGACGGTTTATTCTTCGGTATTACAAGATGAATTTTCTATTATTAAATCTGATGTTGTTTTGGGCAGTTATGCATTAGACACGGTTATTACTGGTACCGAGCTTGCTGATACTTTAGTCGGTGGAAATACCGATGACTATATCCGTGGTAACGAAGGTGATGATAGTTTGTTTGGTGGTAACGGTAACGATCAGTACTTCTTCGATTTAGGTGATGGCAGTGATCGAATCTATGATGCATCAGGTCAAGATAAGCTCAATTTCGGTGAAGGAATAAGCTTAGCTAATATTGAAGTTACTCGAAACCTAACAACAGTCTTTATTACTATTTTAGATGAACAAGGGTTACAAACTGGCGATAGAGTTCAGATAGATAATGTCTATGATTTTGATGGAACAGTCACAGCATCAGCAATTGAAAGTATTCATTTTGCGGATGGTACAACTTTAACGCTTTCAGAGTTTATGGCTGCAACATTAATACAAGTAGCTACCGATGGTGATGATGTCTTGTATGGTACAGAAGCAGATGAAACATTTAATGCTTTAGCCGGTAATGACACTATCTATGGTGGCGCAGGCAATGACACCTATCAATTCGCCATTGGCGATGGTCAGGATATTATTGTTGAAAATTCCGGCAATGATACGATTGAATTTACTAATGAGTTAATACCAGAACAAGTCAAAATAGAACGCACAGGATTTGAAGGTGAAGACTTAGTGCTTCATTTGTTTGATCAAAATGGTGATGCGACAGGTGACACGATTCGTATCAATAAAGCCTACCAAGGTTACAACGCTTCAAGTAGCAGGATAGAGAACGTTAAATTCACATTGAGCGATGGAAGCATTCAAATCTTGACGTTGGATGAGCTTGAAAAGCTGTATAACGTGACAGAGCTTGATGATGTTATCTATGGTTTTGAATCGGATGATGTTATCAGTGCCTTATCGGGTATCGATACGGTCCACGGCGCCGGTGGTAATGATACGTTATATGGTGATAATGATGATGATGTTCTATTCGGTGAAAATGGTGATGATACCCTCATCGGTGGCGAAGGTAATGACACCTTAGATGGTGGTGCTGGTAATGATACCTATTTCTTCGCGTCAGGTGATGGCCACGACATTATTAACAACACGGATAGTAGTTCCATTGATGTTTTAGAGTTTGATAGTTCTATTAATGCTAATAAAGTACGCCTATTGCGAGTTGATAATGATTTGTTTATCAGCATTGATCGTAATACCGAGAGCGTTCAAGTAAAAAATTACTTTAATGGTGATGCCATAAGTAATACGGCATTGAAAGAAATTCGCTTTGCTGATGGAACAGTGATATCGGTTGCAGATGTGGTTAATCTTACTTTAGAGGCAACTCAACAAGCAGACTATATTGAGGCCTTTGCTGGTGATGACACTATTTCTGCCCGAGGTGGTGACGATATTGTTTACGCTAAAACAGGTGATGATATGGTCTCTGGCGATCAAGGTAATGATCTACTTTTTGGTGAAAATGGTAATGACTTATTACTTGGGCAACAAGGTCAAGATCAGCTTTACGGTGGTCAAGGTAATGACTTGTTATATGGTGGTAATGAAGACGATAAGCTTTATGGCAATAGCGGCCAAGATGCCCTCTACGGAGAAAATGGTAGCGATCAGCTCTATGGTGGTAGTCAAGACGATATGTTGTATGGGGGAAATGACTCCGATGAACTTTATGGCGAATTAGGTAATGACACGCTGAACGGTGATGATGGCAACGACTTGCTTGTTGGTGGTGCTGATGATGATACGTTATCTGGCGGTTTGGGCGATGATGTTTATCAATATGTTGTTGGAGATGGTAATGATTTGATCCAAACGGGTAATAAAGAGACAAGTGGGAACGATGTGCTTTCATTATTTGGTGTCGCAACTGATCAAATTTGGTTAACAGAACAAGGTAATGATCTTGTTGTTAGCTTTGTTGGTGAAGATGGCCAAATCACAATTGAAGATTGGCAGTCTAAAACTGATGCGGTTGATGAAATTCAAATCGGTAGTTTTAGTGCCTATGAGGAAGATATAGAGCGATTGGTTTCTGCCATGGCATCATTTGATGTGCAATCAGGAGCTGGAGAGATTGTACCTCAAGATGTGAAAGATCAACTTCAACCCGTGTTAGCTGCTAGCTGACACTAATCTACTTTGTGAACCAGCGAACTTACTATCGTGAGTTCGCTGGTTTATTCGTTTCTAGGGTTAATTGGAACCTTTTAATTGGAATAAACTCTGTAGCTTTGTGGAGCTAGAAACTCAGTAATTTTTTCACTCTCATAAAATGGAACACATCTCGCTTAGATATCAAGAGGTGCTTGTTCAAGCATGAGTGGTTTCAAGTCTTTAAAGTAAATCTAGAATAGTTTCTGCTTTGGATACACCAAACTCACCAGAACCTTCAACGCCAAGATAGGTGACGACACCATCATCAACAATCATGGCAAAACGATAACAGCGAATCCCCATACCGCCCGCTGTTAAATCACGATCTAAGCCAAGAGCTTTAGTATATTCGGCACTGCCATCCGCCATCATGTTTACTTTGCCTGTTGCATTATTTGCTTTACCCCAAGCCGCCATTACAAAGGCGTCATTGACTGCCATACACCAAATTGCATCAACGCCTTTTGCTTTTATTTGGTCAGCATATTCAACGTAACCCGGTAGATGTTGTGCGGAACATAGCGGCGTGAAAGCGCCAGGCACACCAAAGATAACAACTTTTTTACCTTTTGTTAGTTCTGCAACATCTTGTGGTTGCGGATTCATCGGGCAGCCATTTTCTGGATCAAACTCGTTACATTCGGTGAGTTTTCCTGCTGGTAAGCGTTGTCCTACTTCGATAGTCATAATCGTTCCTTATGTGGATGGTGAAGAGTTTAGCTATAAGCATAAGCTAAAAAAGTGCAGATAAAAACAGTAACTATTTCATGGTTTTATGACATTGGCACTTCTGATTACAAATGGTTATGATGATCGGACATTCACATCAAGGAATCACAATGACCACAGACTCAGTTTTACGTTGGGGAATACTCGGTGCAGCCAGAGTCAATGAGCGTTTATTGCCAGCTATCGTTGAGGCTAGTAATGCCAAGCTAATCGCCATCGCCAGTAGAAGACAAGGCGCTGCCGCTGAAACATTGGCAAAATATGCGCCACAGGAAACAGGGGTATTAAGCTTAGATGATCCTGATGAGTTATTAAATAACCCTGATATTGAAGCAATTTATTTGCCGATGGCAAATGAAGAACACACTGAATGGGCTCTGAAAGCGATTGCACAGGGCAAACATGTGTTAATCGAAAAACCGATGGCTCTAAAAGCTGAAGAAATTGAGTTAATTGAACAGGCGGCATTACAACATAATGTGACGGTGATGGAAGGATTTATGTATGTCTTCCATCCTCAGCATGACTTTGTTCAAGAGCTTATTAATTCAGGTGTAATTGGTGATATTCGTACTGTGAACACATGCTTTTCATTTCCTATGAAACCAGCACGTTTGTATCGACTGTCACGTTCGATTGAGAATGGTGGTGGTGCTATGTGGGATATTGGACCTTATGCCATTCACACTGCTCGCAAGTGGTTTGAAACGGATCCTCTGTCAGTTATGGCAATGGCTCAACTTAACGAACATGGTGCTGATACAAGTTTAGCTGGTGTGTTGGACTACGGAGAGGGGCGATTTGCACATTTTGATATCAGTTTTGAACGAGCAAGACGTAGTGAATATGAAATTATTGGTACTTTAGGTGGGATTAAGTGTGAAACCGTGTGGCAAAATCCAGATGATGCGCCTGTCATTTCATGGTGGACAGATGCCGGGGAACAACATCAGCACGCTTTGGGAGTGGCTAACCACTTTGTGCGTGAAATTGAACATTTTAGTGAATGTGTTTTATCAGGTAAGCAGACAGCACTATCGTTCAAAGACGCAAAAGCAAATTGCAAAACCATCACAGCAGCATTGCAATCTGCTACAACAGGCCAACGCGTTCAAATTAGTTAAGTTTATGCCTTGCTACTAAATGATGAGCGACGACGATCAGAAGACACACGACGCTCAATCTGTTTTTTAGATTGTTGGGGGCGTCGACGTGTTGGAGATAAACGACGTTCAACCATAGTTTGTGCTTTATCTTCGTCAGAAATGCTGTTAAAACGCACATTACTTTTAGGCGAGCTGGCTGAGATGATTGGTGTTGTATATTGTCGTGGTATTTCTATCATAAAACTTTCCGAACAGTATCTTTATGAAGACGTTAGCGGCAGAGATAAAAATAACTTTAACAACAATGGCTTAATGAGTTTTATTCGAAATACCGTGGTTTTTTTATAGATAATCAGACATAGATACTTATATTAAATGCCTCATTTATGATTGGGCTCATTAGTAATTAGATAAAAATCATGCTGTTTTTAATAACTTATCTAACAAGGTGTTAAGACCAAGTAAACGGCTATCAGCATCTGGCATGTTATCAATAAAGCGTAATTTATCCTGACCATCCAACTTATATTTAGCTGGTTGCGACTGGATAAGCTGAATAATTGTTAACGGTTCGATATTGGGCTCTTTATCAAATAATAAACGCCCACCTTGGTCATAGACATCAACTTTACGAACACCCAAGGCTTTGGCCTTGAAACGTATTTCATGGATTGCAAATAAGGTTTG
>JBFIJJ010000056.1:0-14001 GCA_041600795.1 Methylophagaceae bacterium
ACGGCGGTTGTTTTATTTTTATTCATCTCTCTCTCCAAATCACATCAAACATCGCATAATAATATCATCAAGCTACTCAAACTGCTTGCTACCATATAGTCATCAATAACCAGACTAATTGTGAGATAATGCCGCATCACACAACACAAAAGGTCAACTTCAAACATGAGCACTGAGCAAACACTACTAAAAAGAAGCGAGTCTAAATGCGAGCTTTGCAATTCGGAACAGAACCTATCTGTCTATAATGTGCCACCAGCAACCAATGATGACCCTGACCAAAGCGTGCTTGTATGTGACTCCTGTTTACAACAAATTAATGATGCTTCTACAATGAATGCAAACCATTGGCGTTGTTTGAATGACGCTATGTGGAAACCGGTACCAGCAGTTCAAGTCATGTCTTGGCGTTTATTAAAGCAACTCAGCCAAAATGAAGCCTGGGCACAAGAATTGCTCGATATGCTTTATCTTGATGAAGAGACACTATCATGGGCTGAAGCAACCCAAACACCAACCTCAGACTCAGAACCGTCATTTGATAGCAATGGCGCACAATTAGTCGCTGGCGACAGCGTCACCTTAATCAAAGATCTAGATGTTAAAGGTGCAAACTTCACAGCAAAACGCGGTACTTTGGTTAAAAATATTTCGTTAACTGACAACCCTGAACATATCGAGGGTAGAGTAAATGGTACCCGAATCGTATTACTCACCAAGTTTCTGAAAAAGGCAAATTAGGCAGCCCAATACCGCGCCCCACAATAGTGCTTACGCACCGTTATGGGGCGAAACTTTAAGCAACAACTACTTCCTCAGCCTTTATATTCCGCCTATTAAGCACGTAATTAATATATTTGTTTAGTATTCAACAAATTTAGGCTGAACTGGTCTAGTTATTGCCTGTAGTAACTGATAAACATGACTTAAGCGAATAATCTTAGTCGTGATTAAAAGACTTCTTGAGATAACGTCTAAGCTTACGTCAGATACAAACAGCCCAGACTCTTTAATCTACAGAATTTAATAAACATAACTTTAGGATATTGAAATGAGTGGAAATGAATCTCGCCTACAAGCGATTTCTCAAATAACAAATCGTGAAACGACTCCTGTCGCGACACCTGAACCATTGTCACAAATCTGGGCAACAGATGTCTTCAACCTTGCAAAAATGGAAGAAGCACTGGCTAAGAATGCATTTAAAGCTGTTAAACAAACAGTTCAAACAGGTGCTCCATTAGATCCAGCTATTGCTGAAGTTGTCGCAGCGGCAATGAAAGATTGGGCAATGTCTAAAGGCGTTAAATTCTTTTCACATATCTTCTACCCAATGACCAATATCACCGCTGAAAAACATGACGGTTTTATTGTTACTAATTCTGAAGGTAATGCCATCACTGAATTCTCTGGCAGCTTGTTAATTAAAGGTGAACCAGATGGTTCATCATTCCCTAACGGCAGCTTACGTATGACCAATGCAGCACGTGGTTATACTGCTTGGGATCCAACTAGCCCAGCATTCATCATGCACACAGAAAATGGTTCAACATTGATGATCCCAAGTGTGTTCATGTCTTGGACAGGTGAAGCCTTAGATAAGAAAATCCCATTATTACGCTCAAACGCTGCAATGGACAAAGCTGGTCGCAGAGTACTTTCATTAATGGGCGAAACTGAGATTGCTCCATTAAATTCTAGCTGTGGTGCAGAACAAGAATATTTCCTTGTTGACTCAAACTTTGCTAATGCGCGTCCTGACTTATTATTGGCAGGTCGTACATTGTTTGGTGCGCCACCAGCTAAAGGCCAACAATTTGATGATCATTACTTCGGTGCAATTCCTGCTCGTGTTCAAGCGTTCATGCAAGATTTTGAAGATCAACTATACCGCTTAGGTATTCCTGCTAAAACACATCACAATGAAGTAGCACCAGGTCAGTTCGAAATTGCGCCCTACTTCGAAGCTGCCAACATTGCAGCTGATCATCAACAATTGATGATGACATTAATGAAGAGCACAGCGAAAAAACATGGTTTCATGTGTTTGTTACATGAAAAACCATTTGCTGGCATCAACGGTTCAGGTAAACATGTTAACTGGTCCGTAGGTAACGCAACTCAAGGTAACTTACTCGATCCAGGTAGCACACCACACGATAACTTAAACTTCTTATTGTTCTGTGGTGCGGTTATTCGTGGTGTTCATAAATACGGCCCATTATTACGTGCAGCAATTGCATCAGCATCAAATGACCACCGTTTAGGTGCTAACGAAGCGCCTCCTGCTATTTTGTCTGTTTACTTGGGTGACCAATTAGAAAAAGTATTCCAAGACATTAAAGCCGGTAAAATCGCGACGTCTACAAAAGGTGGCGAAATGGATCTTGGTCTATCTCAAATTCTTAAATTTGAGCGTGATCCTGGTGATCGTAACCGTACTTCACCATTTGCGTTTACTGGTAACCGTTTTGAATTCCGTGCTGTTGGTTCATCACAATCAGTTTCTGGCCCATTAGTTTCTATGAACACCATGTTGGCTGACTCATTAGATTGGATTGCTGACAAACTTGAAGCACAACTTGCTAAAGGCAGCGATCAAGCAACTGCAGTTCTAGCTGTACTCAAAGAGTTAATGGAATTACACGGCAATGTTGTATTTGGTGGTGATGGTTATTCTTCTGAATGGCATGAAATGGCTGTAAAAGAACGTGGTTTATTAAACCTACCAACAACTGCCGACGCACTACCGTACCTTCGTCAAGATTTCATCAAAGACTTGTTCTCAAGTACTGGCGTTTTATCAAACGTTGAGCTTGAAAGTCGTTTTGAAGTCTATGCAGAGCAATACATTCTATCAATCGAGGTTGAAGCTAAATTAGTTATTGAAATGGCTAAAACATTGATTTACCCAGCATCAACACATTATTTAGCTGATCTTGCAATGACAAACTCAAGCATGGCTGACTTAGGTGTTGAAATGGATAATTCAATTCCAACATCTATTGCTACTGAAACCAATGCAATGGTTGCAGCGGTTGCAGAACTTGAAAAAGCAATTACGAAACATGACTTCGATTCAATTGAAGAACACATGAATTTCTGTGCAAAAGACATTCGTGAATTGATGGTTACTATTCGTTCACATGTTGATGCTTTAGAAGGCGAAGTGGCTGATGATTTATGGCCATTGCCTAAATATCGTGAAATGTTGTTTATTAAATAAACCTCTTTTCATTGCTACAACGAAAAAGGCCGCTATCTTAGCGGCCTTTTTTTATCTTGTTCTATTGATGAGCAATGGGCTTATCTGTGAATAAATAATCTTTTAATTCAGAATCAAAACGTGGATCTTTACGTCGGATCCATTCCAATACCATTGCAGCATGTTCTTTTTCTTCGTCTCGATTATGAGCAAGAATCGCTTTTAGGTCCTTATCCTTGCAAGCATCAACGCGTTGGTTGTACCAATCAACTGCCTCTAACTCTTCCATCAATGATGTAATTGCTCGATGCATATCACGGGTTTCATCACTCAATTCTTCAATTGGTTCGTGATAACCTTCATTTGCCATAACGCTACTCCTTAGTTAAGAAACCTTATAATTTAACAATAACTATATTTGTACAAATATAGTGTCTTGAACATTGTAAACATATGCTAGGGTTATGAGTGCCTAAAAGCGAGTTAGTTCTCACTCATGTCATATTTCTCTTGTGCAGCCAATACCTTCTCTATATTGCTTTCAGACCAATCTCGTATGTCATTTAACATATCAATCAAGGTAAAACCTAGCTCGGTAAGAGAGTATTCAACTTTTGGCGGTACGGTTGGATAAACTTTTCTATTAATTAAACCATCGCGTTCCATGCCTCTCAGTGTCTGTGTCAGCATTTTTTGAGAAACACCTGATATTTCTCTTTTCAGCTCACTAAATCGCTTAGTTCGTTCTGATAATGCACCAACAACTAATACCGTCCATTTGTCGGCAATACGTGTCAAAACCTGCCTTGTCGGACAGTCCTTATTATAAACATCCCACCCCAACATCACTTAACCCTCTGTTTTAAAAAAAAGGAACTAGAAAGTAACTACACAACTTTAAGGTGCCTTCTTTCATATAGATACTATTGTAAATACTATATCCCTCACAACCAATATTCAATAACGAAAGGAGATAAACATGCCTAGAACACTTAAATCACAAGTAACACTATTTAGTCTTATTCTCACACTATTATTAGGAGGAAATGTAATGGCTCAAACCACCCAAGAACAGAACCAAGCCCTTATTGGTCAATTTGCACAAGAAGTCTTCGTTAACAAAGATTTATCAGGCTTAGATAAGTTTTTAACTGAAAACTATATTCAACATAACCCTTTAGTAGATCAAGGTCGTGAAGGATTTAAGGCCTTTTTTAAAAATTGGTTTGCTAGCGTGCCAAGCTTTAATTATGAATTGAAAAAGATTATTGTGAACGACGATCATGTTTGGGTTTATGGTAATTACTCCGGCACCCAAACGCATGACTGGTTAGGTATACCGGCAACTAATAAAGACTATAGCTTTGATGCAGTTGATATCTTTAGAGTGGAAGATGGCAAATTAGCTGAACATTGGGATGTGCTTGATGTCTACACCCTATTCAAACAACTTGGAACTGTCCAATAAAAACTCGATTATTCGCAAACTAAATACAGCACTGTAAATGCAGTGCTGTATTTATATCATCTTGGAACATTTCCGAAGACAAAGAGCCTAAGCTTGTTATAACAATGTTTTCACGCTACTTTAAATAGACTAGTTGGCATCTACGAATTAAATTTAATGAAACCAGACAATGCTCCACCCACTTTTAACAAAACAACGATCACCATTATTTGGATAGCATTACTCAGTGCGACCACCCTTATTTTTAATCATGTGCTTGATGATATTAATAACCCTAACAAGGAGTTATCAATCTCTATCAACGAACATGGCGAAAAAGAAATCGTATTAGAACGTAACCGTTATGGTCACTATGTTGCATCAGGAAAAATAAATGGATACCCGGTTGAATTCTTATTGGACACAGGGGCAACTGTAGTCGCCATCCCAGAGCATATCGCCCGACAGCTTAACTTGAAAAAAGGTCGCTCATATCAGTCCCAAACGGCTAATGGCACCAGTTTATCTTATGAAACAACGCTTTCTAGTCTCTCATTAGGCGATATTGTTATGACTAATGTGCCAGCAAGCATTAGTTCCGGCATGGAGTTTGATGAAATCTTACTAGGCATGTCATTTTTAAAGCACTTACAACTAACCCAACAAGGCAAAACATTAAAGATTAGCCTTCCTGACTAAACGCCAAGGTTTTAGTCTTATCGCATTGACTGTTTAAGCTGATTAATTCGCTGCTCATTGTGTTGAATTTGAGCATTTACCGTCTCTATCTTACTTTGATATTCCGCATTGACAGCATTCATCTTTTTAAACACGCCTGGCTCTGTTGAGGCTATTTCTGTATCTGAATATTGGTATGTTTTAGCTTGTAATACCTGTAATTCGGCTTGGCGTTGTTGTTGCAATTGTTGGATCTTGGCTTTTAAGCTTTCATTACTTTTTTGTAAGGTTTGAATTTCATTCACTTTAGCATCTTGTTGATAAAGTGCCGTGGTTTTACGTTGTTTCTCAATATCATCCGCTTTCGGTTGATAGACTTTTACCTCGATTTTTTGAGCATTATCAGCACAAGGCTCATCACTAAAAACTGTACTATCATCAACCGTACATTTATATATTTCTGCATGGACAGAATTAAATAAACATAAAAAACAGAGTGTTAAAACTAGTCGTATATCCATTTCATCGCTATTCCATTTTTCAGATTAATCGGGTAAACATATTCATCGATGCATGACAGTATAAACAATTATTAATAGCACTAGACAAGCTTAAAACTTACTTTATAGTTTAACTATTTACTTCTGCTTACATTGGTCACCACGTGCACTTAAACATTACCGATCCAGCCATTATGTTTTCTGGTATTTCACTGCTATTTCTGGCTTATACCAATCGTTATTTAGCTCTCGCCAGTGTTATTCGGGCACTTAATAATGATCTTAAGATCGGTGATGATCAAAACCGAATTCAACAAATCCGGCAGCTGAATTTACGCGTGACCCTAATCAAATATATGCAGGCATTCGGTGTACTGTCTTTTTTATTCTGTGTGTTTGCAATGATGATGTTATTTGCCGATAACCAAGCTTTCGGTGAAGTGTTCTTTATTCTGAGTTTGGTCACCATGATTATTTCGTTGATTCTGTCATTAATTGAAATTCTCAAATCTGGAGAGTCGCTCAAGATTGAATTAGAACGAACCCATGTACATGACCTTTGGGAGAAATAACTTAACTTCTTAATTTGACTTGTCATGTTGGGTTACATAGGACGACACCTCAATTAGATTGTTATCCGGGTCTCTGAAATAAAAGGATCGAATTAATCCCATTGCTCCAGTGCGGTCAACAATACCCTCAATTATATTCACACCTTTTTCTGCAACCCTATCAAGAGCATCTTGGATAGGAAGGTTAGTGATAAAACATAGATCTGCCGAACCAGGAGTTGGATATTTTGCCTTTGGTTCAAACTCATTACCAAGTTGATGGAGGTTAATCTTTTGCAAGCCAAACTTCAACGCAACCCTTCCTTCACCAAAAACTTCTTTATCCATTCCAAGAATCACCGTATAGAAGCGTACCGTTTCATCAATGTTTTTTACGGTAAGTACCAGATGATCAATGCTCGAAATCAAAACAAACTCCATTTGCAATCTAAACAATTATTAAGGATGGTAATTAACTGTAGTTTAATGAATCTCGATACTGAGGATCATCCCTCTGTGTGATAACGCACTACCCGCTCTACTTCATTTTTCGACCCAAGAATAACTGGTACACGTTGATGAATGCCTTCCGGTTTAATATCCATGATTCGTTGATAGCCTGTCGAGCTCATACCGCCCGCCTGTTCGACGATAAAGCTCATTGGGTTGGCTTCATACATTAAACGTAATTTACCGCCTTGTTGAGCAATCTTGCTATCGATTGGGTACATAAAGATGCCACCGCGAGTAAGCACGCGATAGACTTCTGCCACCATCGAGGCTAACCATCGCATATTGAAGTTTTTTTCACGGACACCATCAACGCCCTGCACACATTCTTCAACATAACGTTGCACCGCAGGCTCCCAAAAGCGTTGGTTTGACATATTAATGGCAAACTCAGCCGTATCTTCAGGAATGGTCATATCGGGATGAGTTAGAATAAATTCGCCAACATCACGATCAAGGGTAAAGCCATTCACACCATGGCCTGTCGTTAAAATCATCATGGTGCAAGGGCCATAAACACAAAAACCAGCACAGACTTGCTCTGTGCCTTTTTGCATAAAATCTTCACCGGTTGGCTCTTTCACACCGTCTGGACAACGCAAGATTGAAAAGATGGTACCTACCGAAACATTTACATTGATATTAGATGAACCATCTAAAGGATCAAAGGCAATCAGGTATTTACCTTTAGGATACTGACTTGGGATTTTAATGATCTGTTCAATTTCTTCAGAGGCCATTGCGGCGAGATGTCCGGTCCATTTTAGATGATCGACCATGACATCATTGGTGATGATATCGAGTTCTTTTTGAACTTCACCTTGCACATTTTCAGTGCCAGCGACACCACCGATACCGATGATGCCACTGCGATTAACTAGGTGTGAAATTTGTTTACAGGCACTAACTATGTCATTCAGTAGCCCTGTCATTTCACCCGTTGAGCTGGGATGGGCACGTTGCTGTTCGATAATAAATTGCGTAACTGATTTACCGATATCTGACATAACGTGCTCCTTTGCACTGCTTTTTAGATTATATGACTATATTTTAACGAGTATTTCACCCATACCGATACCAGCCAAGTCTCCAGCATAACGCTGAACACGAGAAAATGATTCTACTTGAGCAAACTTACTGTCTAATTTAGCAAATGATGCAAACAACAACGGTAAAAATGCCAAAGTGTGTGAACCACAATCATTGAAGTTAGCTGAAATACCACGTGATGGGGTTTGTGTTAATAACACGGTGCCACGTTTCATGGCATAACCTAAATGCGCGCCGGTATCACCTAATACCGCAATCGTGCCTGACACCATGCGTGCTGCACAGTAATCACCGGCATTGCCTTCAATTAAAATCATGCCGCGACGCATATGATCACCCGTACGATCACCAGAGTTGCCAGTAATAATAACTGTGCCACCGGTCATACCGTTTTTACGACCAGGGCGAGCACCACCAACAAAGTCGCCGGTGTTACCATTGACTTTGATTTGGCCAGACTTCATTTCACAGGCGGTATAAATGCCGGTATTACCATTTATTTCGATTTCACCGCCATCCATAAAGATACCCACATAGGCACCAGCATTACCAATAACGCGAATTCGACCTTGGGTCATGCTGTGACCGATAAAATCAAGTTTGTCTGAGTTAGCCACAAACGCGATCTCATTTGTATCTTCGCCAGACACATCAAATAGGCTATCAACACGAGTGGTTGTATTTCCTGTTTGTAATTCAATTGCTGCAATATCAGCGAGTGACTTTTCAGCAAGTGCATCAGGTGTTAACGGTGAACAATCAATGCGTTGCGCAGGCGCGGTTTTAAGTGTGAATGTTAATGCACTCATGCCATGATCTCCTGCAAATGGAAGTGGAATGGACCTAATTTACCACCATAGTTACCAGCACTGATGCGACGAATACCATTTTCGGCACCCAAGTCACATACTGCTTGAATACCGACTCGCATCGCTTTATCAATATCTTCTTTGGTCAAGCCATCAATAACGATTTCCATAACTGACTCAACTTCGGGTGATAAATCACTCTTGGTTTGGCCTTTTAAGGTTGGGCAAAACGCATCATTGGTTGAGGCATTTAATGCTTTGTATTTTGAACCGACTTTTGAACCAGATCGAACAACACCACCCGGGAACGGCATGATCACATTCGGGATTTTTTTCATCTCTTCAATCGCAGCTTCACATGCAGCTAAGGCTTGTGCTTGTGATTCAGCCAACACCAAGAAGTTACCACCACCAACAGAACTAACCACACCGGTTTTTTCTTGAGTTAAGAATTCACCATCCATAACCGGGATACGCCAGTAACGTTTGCCATCAATCATTTTAGAAATTTGGAAACCATCGCCAAAGAAGCGAAGGTTTTGGCCTAATGCCATTTCTGTTTCGCCATCAACCCCAGAAAACAAGGCTGATGTTGGCGATGTAAGTACACACTGACCAGCGCGGGTTTCCACTTGTTTGGCAAGGCCTTTGCCGCCCATAGCGAAGATCAACACGGCAACACCATGACGACCATCAGGGGTTTCTGAAGGATCAAGTTCACGCTCAATACCAGCTTCACAACCACAGGCAATTACAGATGTTGCAAAACCAGTAAAGGCTTGTGCAGAAATCATTGCCCACTTAGCATTGTGTGCTGTAATGATGATACGTGTGCCTTTCATCGGAAACGCTTCCGCAAAGGTAGCATCGATTGTTACGCCATTAATAATCATATTTTGCCCCCTGCATGTAATGGCTGCACTGTAATACTACCTCGTCCATCATCAATAATTTCATCATCACTAATTTTGAAGTTACCCATTTTTTGAGTGTGGTAACGGTCAAAATACGGTTTTAATTCTTTTTCGATGCTGATGTCATAGTTTGGTTTAACAACATGAGTTGTACCCCAAGTCACATCAATCAAATGACCATCTTTCACGACCATTTTGCCATCTTTAAATACATAGTCTGGTGTTGTGAACATTTTTTCACGATCAGGATTATCGGTATAAACCGTAATATCGGCGGCACCACCGACACCTAAGTGACCACGATCGGCAAGACCAACTAATTTAGCCGCACCAGCACGGGTCATGATCGCGATTTCATACAAGGTATATTCACGATCAAGTGACGCCAAGTGGCTGGCTTTTTGTGCTTCTGGATGCAATTGAGATAACACATCGTTACGGAAGGTTTTATCCATCAACAACTTGATCAAATGTGGATAACTCGTAAACGGAGCTCCATTTGGATGATCTGTTGTTAAGAACACACGCCAAGGATCATCAACCATCAAGAATGTTTCAAGACCGATCATCCACTGCAACGCATTTACATAACTTTGATCTTTGTACTTGAATGGCAACACACCACAACCGGCATCACATTCGATATCCATACATACCCATTTGTTTGGGTGCGCGTGAGGATGCCCTGCATGTTGACGCATGTTATCGCCAGATGCAGTCACTGTTTGACCAAACAAAATTTGACCAACGTCAGCAGTAATATTTTTGTGTTTGTTAATCACTTCAGCAATTTGAGCTGAACCGGATGAGAATTTGAAGTCACCTTCAGTGCCATAACTATGGAACTGAATATGGGTCATATGCATTGGCAAGCCTTCAATACCTTCCATTGTGTTAATGGTGGTATCCAAGTTACCCGGCACACCTAAATTACAGCCATGAACATGCAGTGGATGCGGTACACCTAATTCTTTAACGGCACGAGCTAATCGCAATAAGATATCACGTGGTGTCACACCGTAATATTGGTTTTTCTCATCTAAATCTAATTTACGTTGGTTAAATTTAAATGCATTGATACCACCCGGATTTACCACTTTAACCCCGATAGCATGGCTATGTGTCATCGTCCACGCGACATAGTTATTGATCGCTTCTTGATCGTTATTCGCCGCCATCATTCGTAGTAGGAAATCATCACTACCCAACATGACATAACCACCTTTATCGATGATTGGTGTGTCATGCATTTCCATATGAGCTTGGCGTGCATTCACAGGCAAAATCGCAGGTTCAAAACCAGCGGTATAACCCATTTCTGCATAACGATAACCAGCCGTTAACGTGCTTGGTGCAGCATGACCACAACCAGAGCGCATTAACTCGGTTCTGGCAACAACATCAGCTGCATGATCTTCTGGCAACATGGTGCGGGCAATATTCACTTTACCGCCACCGATATGGGTGTGCATATCAATCGCACCGGCCATAACCACTTTGCCACGAAGATCAATTTCTTGATCTATTTTGACATCCGCAGGACGTTCGACAATGCGACCATCTCGTACATAGATATCACGGACTTCTCCATCAACCCCATGTGCGGGATCATAGATTTTGCCACCTGTAAGTTTCATTAACATAATCGTTGTCCGTTTCTTATAACGTGTTTTCGATAGCAGTTAGTACATCATGTGTACTTGGCAAACCACTGTCGCGTAATTTTCTTAAAGGTATTGAAACCACACTATCTAAGCGGAAAGTACGACCGACATGATCTATGCCTGGTACACCGACGGGAATAAATACCTCAGGTTCATTTTCAAATGTCATTCCTGAGCGACCAATCACAATAGTTTTGGCCGATGATTGTGGTGGTGTTCGGTTTACATTAAAACTCGACACCCATACCAACGTATCAACTTCATCATTGGCTAACATACGGTTGGTATCAGAAAGATAAGGATCGTAATCCGGAAAGCCGCGATTAAAATTAGTTCGCATTGGATAACCTGATTGCCATGCAGCAACCTGATTGGCCGTCATTGCTCCATCTCGACCACCTAAAGGCAAACCACTTGAGCGTGTTTTTAAATTTAGATCTTTAACTAATTCACAGATCATTTGAACACTGGTTTCAGCATGATCAAAATCGAGATTACCTGCAGACCAAGTCACAACTGAATATTTCGCTTGTTTTAATGTTTCAGCTAATTCAGCTAAATCAGAAACCGCAATACCTCCAACCTGTTGTGCTTGAATCTGTTTGCCTTTAATTAACGCTCTTAATACTGATAACACTTCCGGTAAGTCAGCATCATCACAAGCAATAACTTGGGCTTTTTTACCTTTTGGCGAGGTTGAGGCATCACCTGAAGGCGTTTTACCAAGATAGATCACTTGGCGTGATTCGATATCTTGATTAAACATGCTTTCTTTATTCCACACCATGCGTTCATAAAAACGTGGGAAATCAGACTCAATATCAGTTCCGACAACCAATAAAACATCAACTCGGTTACGCACTTCGGTTAATGTTGTCGTCATCCAACCGGTATCTTGTAATACTAATAAATTACGAAACGTCATGGTTGAATCCATATTATCAACCGTAGCCCGACTTTTATCTGCTAACGCCATTGCTGCGCGACATCCATTTAAATCTGTTGCCAAGCCGCCAATAACAGGTTGTTTAGAATCACGAAGTAATTGCGCAGCATAAGATACAGCTTCATCTAACGATACTTCTTTACCATTAATTCTAGGAGAAAGATCGGTGATTGCTGTTTCAAAACCTGCTTTGGTAATTGCATCACCATTTTCTAAAATCGTGACGTCGTTGCCATCCACTTTGATCGCGAGATCATCAGAAGCAATCCCACAAAAAGGGCTTGGCACTTCCTGCCAAAGTCCTGGTTCGGTCATTTCTGTCATATTGGTACCTTTAGTCGTACTTAATATATTTAAAACGTGGATCGGAAGGCGTTCCTTCAAAAGGGCTGCCATCTTGTTGAGCTGGCTGCCATTGCACCACTTCTTCTATTTTTTTTGCTAATTCAAAATCTTTATCGGTAATGCCTTTAGCACTATGTGTTGTTAATTTAACAATTACAAAGGCATAGGATACGGTTAAATCTGGGTGATGCCATGCGGCTTCAGCTAAATGCCCAACCGTATTCACCACCATTAAAGTACCTTTCCAACCACTGGTTTTATATTTACGACGGATCCAACCATTTTCAAAAAACCAATGTGGTAATTCATCTGTTAACTTTTGGGCTATCTCTTGTTCTGAATATGTTTTTTCTGCTGGTTCAGACATAGTGTTTACCCTTTGTTTTAACTATGTTTAGCGCGCATTAACAGTGAATCAATACCATTTTCTTTTAACTGTTTTTGCAATGCATCCGCTTTATCACGACCTGAAATAGGCCCAACTTGAACCCGATGCCAGGTATCTTTGTTATCAATAGTCACTGTTTGAACTTTTGACTCTACACCTAAAAAAGCCAATTTTGCTTTAAAGCCATCGGCATCAGATAACTTTCTAAAAGAGCCAACTTGCAGCATATAACTGACTTTTTCAAGTTTTTCTGTTTGATTATCAGGGGATGCTTTTTCCGGTGGCGAGGTAACAACTTCCGGTTGCGTCTGTTTCGGATTAGTTACAACCGTCTCCATCTCAGGTAATAGCGTATAAAAATCAAAGGTTGGTTTGATTGTTTTTTCTATTTTTTTGTCTTTTTTATCGGACGATGCATTATCAACAGGCACATTATCATTCAAATGTATTAGAAACATAATAAACGCACCCACCACAAAACTGAGGATCATAGGTCCCCATGGCAGTGATTTTTGTTGATTATTTTGATTGTTTCGCGATGCAGCCACTTACATAGTCTCCGGTGCTGATACACCCATTACAGTTAAACCATTAGCAATGACTTGTTTAATTGCAGAAACCAAGGTTAAACGCGCCTGACTTAAAGCAACATCATCAACAATAAAGTGGTGTGCATTGTAGTAAGTATGGAAATCACGAGCTAAATCCATTAAATAATGTGCCAAAATATGAGGCGTATGATTTAACGCTGCTGACTCTAATACTTCTGGATAACGCGCTAATGCCGTCAACAAGTCGGTTTCATGCTGTTCAGTTAAGCGAGCCAGTTGCTGCTCACCCTGTTGTTGATCCCAACTAAGGCCACGTTCTGCTAATTGTCTAAAAACACTGCATACGCGTGCATGGCGCCGACCGGATGGCCGTGGCTCTCGCCAACGCCGGCCTCGTCGAGGAGCTGGGTCGCTTCAACCTCGAGACGATCACCGCGTTCGCG
>JBFIJJ010000057.1:0-13926 GCA_041600795.1 Methylophagaceae bacterium
AACTTGCTTTCCTGAAAACCTGACTGACTGAAACTACAAATAACAATACAAAGGCTAATAACGTCCAACCTGGAATACTAATTCCCATAAAGGTCCACAATACTTCAGCACATTCACCAGAACCACGTAATACCATATTAAGCGTGTCGTTCAATGGGAAATTTTCTAACATGAAGTTTAAACCCGGGCCACAACTCGGAACTTGATCCTCAGGCAAACTTTGCAGCCAGACATGGCGAGCAGAAATGCCCGCACCTATCAATGCTAACAATCCCGCAATACAACCATAAATACGCATTCCAAGTTGTTTAGGATTATGTAAAATAGCAATAAGCAATACCACCGCAACAAACAAGGTAAATACTCGTTGCAAGATACATAATGGGCATGGCTCTAAATGTTCAACAGCCTGAAAATATCCTGCTATCGCTAACATCACGCTACAAAATACAAATCCTAAACCAAATATACTTCGTGTAGATAACATCACTACCTCCAAACAATAATAGTGTGCTAACTTACAGTATTATAGTTCAGGTATAAAGGAGTAATGACTATGAACGAGCAAAATTTAGAACAAAAATTGATCGCAGCATATGACAACATGATGAAACGTGTTGATGAACTACTCAATAAAGCTGAGCATCAAGCACTACCAGCACTACAGAAGAATATTGAAAAAGCCAAACAACAAGCTATCGATCTAAAAGAACTCACTCAAGAAGAAGCAGAAAAACTTGGCAATTATTTATTACGTGATTTGCATGATGCTGCTGAACATCTTGAAAAATCAGGTGAACAACTGTCAAGTTGGTTGCGTTTTGATATGGAATTGATCGAAGATCGCGCCTTAGAATTATTTGCTAAAGTTGCTGATAAAACACGCGCTGAATTAAGCAAATTGGCTGAACAAGCAAAACGAGCACAGGAATATCACACCGGGGAAATTACCAGTATCGGTACACTTGTTTGTCTAGAATGTGACACGCTGAT
This sequence comes from Methylophagaceae bacterium, assembly GCA_041600795.1. Lineage (GTDB taxonomy): Bacteria > Pseudomonadota > Gammaproteobacteria > Nitrosococcales > Methylophagaceae. The sequence continues at coordinate 994 of JBFIJJ010000057.1, forward strand.
GCATTTTAAGAAAACCAGCCGCATTCCACCTTGCCCTAAATGCCATAAAACAACATTCAAACGGACACAACGCAAATAACACGGTATTTAACTAACTTGCCAGTACCAGCCTCCTTCAGCGATAAGTTGGCATAGAAGTTCAGATAGTGATGAGCTAGTTATAATTTGCTGCCATTCAGTGTTAGTTATGGCTGTATTTTCAGTCAGAATCGGTAAAAATCGGACATCGTTTTTATCGACAGAATAGCTCATACCCGCTAAAAATAACTGAGCATAATCAGCATATTCAGTCCAAGCAAAACGGTAATATAAATTACGCTTTAGACTATGACCTTGCTTAAATTCTTGGTCAATGTCAGCAATGCTTGGAATATCGCTTATCGCCTCTTCAGCTAATATTGCTAGGCTCGATTTTGTTTCACTGACATATTTACCCAAGGCTTCAGCTAACACCGGTTCAGCTTGATCTATCGTTTGATGTAATAATCGTTTTAAACGTGCTATTGCTGCTGCATCGATCTCTGATGGATGCTCTGCTACCAGCAAATCAGGATCATGATAGCGCCCGGTAGCCAAGTTATGCTCTAACAAGCTGTTAATGACCGCATCCAACATATCTGTTTGACTCGGCGCTCTAAAACCAACGGAAAACGTCATACAATCATTCAAAGCCACACCATGATGAGCAAAATGTGGTGGCAAATACAATATATCGCCGGGTTCCAAATCCCAAGTATGATCAGGCTCAAATTCAGCCAAGATTTGTACATCTAGTCCCTTTAACAAATCTGGCTTAATTAAAGGCTGATCACTTATTTGCCAACGTCGTGTTCCCATGGCTTGTAATAAAAATACATCATATCCATCAGTATGTGGACCGACTGTGCCATGCTCAGGTGCATAGCTAATCATCAGATCGTCTCGGCGCCAATCAGGTATAAATCGAAATGGATCAAGAATAGCTTGCGTGTCCGGCACATGTTTATCGACATCTTGAACCAATAAGGTCCAGTGTGTAGCAGGTAATGCCTCAAAATCCTGTTCAGATAATGGTCCATGTCTGACTTGCCATAAGCCTTTAGAACCATGTTCTTGTATTAGTCGTGATTCAATATCAGCTTCGCAGGCGAGTCCAGCTAAATCTTCTGGTGAAATAGGTGATTTGAACTGCTTAAACGCCTGACGAATAACAAGTGGTTTTTTCTGCCAATACTGTTCTAAAAATTGTTGCTGGCTTAAGCCTGTGTTGAAAAATTCGGTCATAAATTAGTGCTGTATCTCGACCGTAAAAACTACATTGTTAACACTTGTAATTTTAACTTTGGTTCCTTCTGGGCAATCTTCACCTTCAATTTTCCATGTTGAATCATCAATCTGTATTTTGCCTTGACCATCAACAATTGGCGTTTTTAAGGTAATAACACGCCCCACATACTGTTCTCCACGTCGATTGAGTAAGGGTTCATCAGTCGCAATAGGATTCTTCGTATAGTAATTACGCCATACCACGATACTTATTACCGACAATAACGCAAACATCAACACCTGATATTCCCAAGCCATCTCAGGTATTAAATACAAGGCTACCCCTGTCAAAAACGCCGCAATCGCCATCCACATCGCAAAAAAAGTCGGGGCCAAAATTTCAATAATGACTAAGACAACCGCCGCTATCCACCAATGCCAAAAGTCAGGTACAAAAGGTATAAAGACATCCATAATTAGCTTTCCTTCTTAAAGGCGTTTTTTGCTAATTCCGCAATACCGCCTAAAGAGCCAATCACAGCACTAGCTTCCAATGGCATAAACACAACTTTATGATTGTCTGCACTAGCCATATCTTTCATTGCCTCAACATATTTTTGAGCGACAAAATAATTAATTGCTTGAATATCACCTTTAGCGATCGCTTCTGACACCATAGTAGTGGCTGCAGCTTCAGCTTGAGCCAAACGTTCGCGCGCTTCAGCATCTCTAAATGCTGCCTCACGTCGGCCTTCGGCTTCTAAAACCGCAGCTTGTTTTTCACCTTCTGCCCGTAAAATTTCCGATTGTCTCAAGCCTTCAGCTTCAAGAATATTGGCACGTTTTACCCGTTCAGCCTTCATTTGCCGACCCATCGCTTCAACCAAATCTGCAGGTGGTGCAATATCTTTGATTTCAATACGGGTCACTTTCACTCCCCAAGGAGTGGTTGCATCATCAACGACATGTAGCAAACGCGCATTGATTTCATCACGTTTTGATAATAATTCGTCTAAATCCATTGACCCCATAACCGTACGAATATTGGTCATTACTAAATTTAGAATGGCATTATTTAGATTATTAACTTCATAGGCAGCTTTGGCAGCATCAATCACTTGAAAAAACACCACACCATCAACTTGTACCATGGCATTATCTTTAGTGATGATCTCTTGTGATGGTACATCTAGCACTTGTTCCATCATATTGATCTTGGCACCAATACTATCGACGACCGGTACAATCAAATTAAGACCTGGTCGCAATGTTCGAGTATAACGTCCAAATCGTTCAACAGTGAATTCACGCCCCTGTTGCACTGACTTAACACCCATAAGTATTACGACAATCGCTAAGACCAAGAAAAATAATACAAACGCTGAGAAACCTTCCATCTCTGTTCTCCAAGATTAATATAAAAAATACAAACCAAATAATAGCAGTAAAAATAAATGTTCAAGATAAATCTTGGACTTTTTCAACGTGAAACAGCACAATAGCCATACTATTTTGAATTCAGACGTATCATGAAATCATATCATTTCACACACATTATCTTCGCAATATTCGCTTTATTTATAACCACACAAGCACGTGCCGAACAATGGTATCAAGTTGAACTGGTGGTGTTTGAACAGCTTAATGCCTATACCGACGAACAATGGCCATTCACCTCAATTGCTGAAGCAGAACTCAGCCCCACAATGGCAAATGCCTATATTCAACCTGCAAAAACAGAAAAGTTAACTAATATTGTAGGCAACCTAAATCGCTCCGCAGGATACCGAGTACATTATTATCAAGCATGGCAGCAATCAATGTTAACCAAAGGTCGTTCAAAAACGATTGCTGTTAACTCAAGCGATGGCTTAATTTCGGGTTCAATCCAACTTTACAAAGCGACTTATCTTCACGCCAAATTAGACTTATGGATGATGGAGAACCCAACAAGTGTGAACAGTTGGTCAGATGTAACACCTAGTGGCGCCGATATTAATGCCCCTCGTAATCCTCATCTTGATGAATCACGCCGTATCCGCTCTCGGAAAGTCTATTTATTTGATCATCCCAAATTCGGTGCGTTACTAGAATTAACACCAATAGCAACACCTGAAGCAGCGCAAGTCGGCATTAATAAACTAGAATCATTTTCATTGCCAACTGAGGCCGCACCTACTGTGTCAGAATAAGCTGGCTCACGATCTGTTTGACCTGCTTCATTCCTAGACTAAGGGTTTGTTCAATCTCAGCCATCGTGATCACGCCATCTGTTAAACCTGCCGCCCAGTTCGCCATGACAGCGCAAGTCGCATAAGCCATATTTAACTCTCTCGCCAAACCAGCTTCAGGCATACCAGTCATACCAACCATCGCACAGCCATCTTGTGCCATGCGTTTAATTTCAGCCGCAGTTTCTAATCGTGGACCTTGCGTGGCACCATAGGTACCACCATCAATCATCGTTACATTCTGTTTGGCTCCAGCAGCAAGTAATTGCTGTCGTAAGTTCCGATCATAAGGATAGGTAAAATCAATATGATTATCTGAACAAAAGTTTTCACTAAAAAAACTGTGCTCACGACCATAGGTGTAGTCAATAATTTGATCGGGTACCGCAATCACACCTGGCGCCATATCATCACGAATACCACCCACCGCAGCAACAGCGATAATCAATTCGACCCCTAAACTATGTAACGCCCAAATGTTTGCACGATAATTAATCTTATGTGGTGGAATAGTATGAGTTTGACCATGTCTTGGTAAAAACAAGACAGATTGCCCTGCTAATTCACCAATTAAAATATCGGATGACGGCTGACCAAAAGGGGTGTCGACATGTTTATGTTGTTGAATAACAAGATCATCAAGTTCAGTTAAACCTGTGCCACCGATAATCGCTAATGAAGCCATAGTTAAGACTCCTTCACGGCATAAATACCCGGTGCATTACGCCAATACCCTTTGTAATCCATACCAAACCCAAATACATAACGATTAGGCACAGTAAGACCGATAAATTCAGGCATCTCCCCAACTTTATTGTCATGATTTTTATCAATCAAACACACACATTTAACACTAGCGGCACCCGCTTTTTCGCAATAATCTCGTAAGGTATGCAAGGTCACACCTTCATCAAAAATATCTTCAATCAAAATAACGTGACGATTGGTCAAATCTGTTGCAGGTTGATGTAGCCAATTTAATTCGCCCCCAACCGTTTTATCGCCATAACGAGTGACATGGATATAATCTAATTCAAGTGGGAAAAGCAATTTTGGTAATAAATGGCCTGCTGTTATCACTGAGCCAGTCATCACACATATCAATAGTGGATTAAGGTGTGAATACTCAGTACTTAACTGTTCTGATAAATTATCTAAGGTCTGATCAATTTCGGTTAAGTTATACAAAAGATCTGCGCTATCTAAGACGTGTTGAAGTTGTTTCATTGATTTCTCGTGGTTTAAGACTGTTAGGCATTATAATGTCAATTTTGATTGTTTAGGGGCTAAAAATGCGCCATTTTTGGCCGTTGCTATTATTTATTGCGATTTTTATTTTTATCGTAATACTACCAAAAGATAAAGCTCCACTAGTTTCGAGTGAGCCAACATCACCACAACGTATTATCTCTATCGCGCCCAGTATTACTGAAAGTTTATTTGCTTTAGGTGTTGGGGACAGAGTCATCGCGGTATCTGATTATTGTGATTATCCAAGCGAGGTAACAACACTACCAAAAATCGGTGGTTTTCTCGATCCAGACCTTGAGGCTATTCTGGCGTTACAGCCTGATTTAGTAATCTTATTAGAAAATCAAACGCGTGCCGTCGAACAACTCAAACAGCTTAATATTCAAACACTGACTGTACGCAATGAAACTTTGGCAAATATCAAAAACACACTTATCAAGATCGGACAACAAACAGATCATTTAAAACAAGCCCAGCAACTTGTTGCTGATATGGATCAAAAAATAGCACTAATTAACGCCAAAATTAAAGGCTTAAATCGACCTAAGGTTATGGTCACGATTGGTCATAGTTTGGCTCAAGAACAGGTCAAAACAATCTATATTTCAGGTCAACAAGACTTTTATAACGATCTGATTAATTTGGCAGGCGGTCAAAATGTGTATCATAACAACTCACCTCAAGTACCTTCATTGACACTCGAAGGTGTTTTAACACTTAATCCTGACGTTATTATTGATATTTTTCCAGAAGCCGATGATCATAATTCTGACCTCACTAAAGTTAAACAACAATGGCAAAGTCTAAAATATGTTAATGCTGTTCAACATAACCGCGTCCATATCATCGAACAAAGTTACGCTACCATTCCTGGCCCTCGCATTATGTTGTTACTAGAGCAGTTTGCTCAGATCATTCATCCCGAGATTGATTGGACTGAACTAAGGCCATGATCCCTTTTTTCTCGATTGATAACTTGGGCGTTACCACTGCCAATAAAACACTGCTTTCTGATATTCGCTTTACTATGACGCAAGGTGATTATCTATGTGTTATCGGACCTAATGGCGCGGGTAAAAGTACCTTGCTAAAAACGATTATGTCAATTGTTCCAGCGAGTTCAGGCACTCTAAAACTCAATCAAATACCGCTATCTCAACTCAAGCAAAAGTCATTAGCACAACACATAAGTTATGTGCCTCAAGCCCATGGTCATACCTTGTTTTTTAAGGTGAATGAGTTTATCAAAATGGGGCGTTATCCTTACCACTCAGCATTTTCGGACTGGTCACAAACAGATCAACAGGCTTTTGAGCGTGCTGTTGATATCACGGGCTCCACACCATTTCTTGAAAGGCGGATGCAAACTTTGAGTGGTGGTGAAATACAGCGGGTCATGATTGCCGCTGCACTATGTCAACAAACCCCATTATTGTTATTGGATGAACCGACAAGTTTTCTCGATCCACACCATCAAGTTGAAGTCCATGATTTGATTCTACAGCTTAATCAACAACACAATATTAGTGTGATCGAAGTAAGTCATGATCTAAACCATGCCTGTCAGCATAGCCAACATATTCTAGCTCTAAAACATGGTAAAACCTTATGGTATGGCAATTCAGCTGAGTTTATGGACACACAAGAATTACATCAGCTTTATGATCAACAATTTGTGTTTACCACTCATCCGCAATCGGGCGCTAAAGTGGCTTTAACGAGTGAGATAAAATGAGTCGGAAAAGTCATCTTATTTTAATCACATTAACAACATTGATTATTCTTGTTGTCAGTCCGTCGATCGGTCACATTCATACCGACAATGCCGAACTCTACAACCATATTTTGATGCAAATCAGACTACCCCGCGTTTTGCTTGCCTTTATAGCGGGTGCTGGACTTGCCGTCTGTGGCATGGTCTTTCAGGCCATGTTCCATAATCCGCTAGCAACACCATTCACATTGGGGGTCGCGAGTGGAGCCTCACTTGGGGCTGCAAGCTATGTATTTTTAGGTTTAAGTTTCAGTATTTTAGGTATTGATGGTAGTAGTTTGGCAGCATTTAGTGGCGCATTAATCGCAATCACAATTGTATTTGGAATAAGTCGTTTTCGTAGTGGGTTTTCGCCAGAAACCTTATTACTGAGTGGTGTGGCCATCAACTTCTTTTTCTCAAGTTTGATTTTGTTTATTCAATATCTCAGCAATATCTCTGATTCTTTTAGAATTTTACGGTGGCTAATGGGCGGCATCAACATCGTCGGTTATCACGATATTATGCAATTGTTACCCTTTGTTAGTGTATGCATTGTGACCATTCTTTGGTTACGGCGTGAGCTTAATTTATTAATGGCAGGTGATGATATTGCACTGAGCCGCGGTGTTGCTGTGAAACAGGTTCGTTACATCCTGTTTTTTGTCACCTCCTTATGTGTCGGTGCTATTGTTGCAGTGTGTGGTCCTATTGGTTTTATTGGGATGATGGTGCCCCATATCTGCCGATTACTTATAGGAAGTGATCATCGCTGGTTAACACCTGCAACCTTATTATTCGGGGGCAGCTTCTTAATTATTTGTGACACGCTAGCACGAACGATTATTGCACCTGCTGAAATTCCTGTTGGTGTCATCACCACATTATTAGGTGGCCCATTCTTCTTATGGTTATTACTTAAATCTCGATTAAATACTGCTTGACCATAGCAAGATCAAAGTGTGAAGATAACAGTTAACTTAGTTACTGAGTATAGTCTGTGAAACTTAGCAGGATAATGGTTTTAATGCTGTTGCTGATAGTTAATATCAGTTTGCCAACTTTTGCTGACAATAAACAATCGCTAAATGAAGTTTCACTCAGTTCACACTCTGACATTGCTTTACAAAATATAGCGCCACTCTATCTTGATACCGATTACATTTGGCTTAAAGATAACAAGCCTAGTGAACAAGCATATGATGCACTCGATTTTATCAAAGCGTCTACGCAACATGGTCTTGAACCAAATGACTATCATTGGACGGAACTACAGCAGTTAGATCCGTCGGTCGATAAACAATCAGCACAGCAATTTGATCTATTGTTATCTGATGGTTTATTAAAATTAATTAGTCACCTACAGCATGGAAAGTTACACGCACTTTCAGCTGATCCAAGTTGGTTTATAGAACAATCCCCATTTAACAGTATCGAATTTCTGCAACAGGCATTACTCCTGCCTCACCTTAAAACACAATTGAATAATTTAATCCCTGATTCAGAAGAGTATAGGCAACTCAGTCTGGCGCTGACACGCTACCAAAGTTATGTTGATCGTGGTGGGTGGTCAGAAATTCCCAATACGCCATTATTAAGACCTGGTGACAGCCATCCTAATATACCCTTGATTCAACAACGATTAGCATTTGAAGATGACTATTTAGCACTAACCCATTCCTTACCTTCTGAAATATATGATCCTTTAATGGAACAAGCAGTTAAACGTTTTCAAAAGAAATACAGCTTAAAAGTTGACGGTATTATTGGTTCAGAAACACTCGGTGAAATGAACATATCAGCCACTGAACGCCTTAACCAATTAAAAGTTGCACTGGAACGTCAGCGTTGGTTGCCCAAAGATTTAGGTCAACGTTATGTACTGGTCAACTTGGCAAATTACTCACTTAAAGCCGTAAAACAAGGCCAAGAAAAACTAGAAATGCCCGTCATTGTAGGACAAACCACTCGCCAAACACCTAGTTTCGCTAGTGAAATTAATCGCTTAGTATTTAACCCTTATTGGAATGTGCCAAGAAAGTTAGCGCGCTTAGATTTATTGCCCAAACAGAAAAAGGATCTTAACTATTTTTACCAACACGATATCCGTGTTTTTTCCACTGAGGATGGTCAACGTATTGAACATGACCCCTACTCTATCGATTGGCAATCAATTAGTAGTCGACATTTCCCGTATACCTTACGACAAGACCCTGGTGACCATAATGCATTAGGCCGATTAAAATTTATGTTTCCTAACAAATGGGATATCTATTTGCACGATACACCCCATAAAGAATTATTCAGTGAAGTCAAACGATCATTTAGTTCGGGTTGTATTCGAGTAAAAGATCCTATTGCACTGGCAAACTTTACGTTAGATCATCCTGATTCGGATCACACTATTCTAGACGCTATCGCTAGTAATCAAAATCGTGGTCAGAAATTGACCCAACCATTAAAAATTTATGTGGTCTACATCACAGCTTCTGTGATTGAGGGTGAACTATACTTCTCTCCAGATGTCTATCATCGCGACAAACAGATAGCTAGCATGTTGTAATTACTGTTAATTTCTGTTTATAATTCATGAGATTAACAAAATTTACGGGTACTATGCATGCGATTCAAACTTGAACAACTGCAAAAACACACGCAACAACAAGAACACAATACCCGTCGTCAATTTCTTAAAATGAGTCTAGGTCTCACTACCGGTCTGGTAATGCCAAACGCATTTGCCACTGCATTTAAACAACCTGAACGAAAATTATCGTTACTCAATTTACACACTGGCGAAAGCCTCAGTTCAACCTATTGGGCAGAAGGTCACTATCAAACCAGTGAGCTCCATGCCATTAATCGTGTTTTGCGTGACCATCGTACTGGTGATATTACGCCAATCGATAAAGATCTAATCGATTTACTCAATATTCTTCATCACAAAATGAATGGTAAACAACCTTTCCATGTTATTTCGGGCTACCGTTCCCCCAAAACCAATGCAATGTTAAATCAGCAAAGTTCAGGTGTCGCTAAGAAAAGTTTACACATGCAAGGTAAAGCTATAGATATTCGTTTACCGGGAAGACATTTATCCGACTTACGTAAAGCAGCACTTAGTCTTCATGCCGGTGGTGTTGGCTATTATTCTAAATCTGATTTTGTTCATGTCGATACAGGGCGAGTACGTCACTGGGGAAGCTAATTCAGTCATTAAACCAAGATTCAGATTCCTCTAATAATTCTAATAATAACGCCCTAAATTTTTTCATCTCGGTGCTGTAAAGCTGCTTAATTTTGTCATGTTGACGCCTTGTTTTCTCATGTACTTCTGATAGATCTTTATGAAAATGACGTTGTTGCTCGGGTGTTTTATAATCAGGGCAGGTCTTTATACAGTGTTCATCAATACCACACTCATAACTGATAACACGTTGTTCATGCTCCTCTATCAAGGATTTATGTTGTTCTAATAAAGATGAATGATCCGGTATTGCTCGTTCAATTCTGTATAACATAGCAACCAAGCGCTCAGATTCATGTTGCCAGAGTTTAACCTCCTCTGCCCATAATTCATGATCTCGATGCCACTGCTCATTTTCTTGCCTAAACTTTTTTGTGTCGTTCATAAAACCTCCAGCGCTGAAGATACTATCTGCTGACTATATCACTATATTTCATCTATGAAATCAGTTCAGTTACCATATTTATTATATTTTCCAGATAGATAGTTACTAAATGCGTTAGGACAAGCGGTTAAATTCAACGTAAAATATCGCCCATTAATTTTTAATGTTCAGGATCCACCATGGCTAAGTTTGTTGTATGCGCTTTATATAAATTTGTAAGCTTGGATAATTTTCAAGAAATAAAGCAGCCATTACTTGATTTTATGCTCGATAAGCAGGTGCGAGGTACTTTATTGCTCGCCCAAGAAGGTATCAATGGAACTGTTGCGGGTTCTCGTGCAAGTATCGATGCTTTATTAACCTATCTTCGTAACGATGAAAGACTAGCCGAACTAAGCTACAAAGAATCATATACTGATGACATGCCTTTCCTACGTACACGCGTTAAATTGAAGAAAGAAATTGTAACGATGGGTGTTGAAGGTATTGATCCAAAACGTGTGGTAGGTACCTATGTCAAACCCAAAGATTGGAACGCCTTAATCAGCGATCCCGATGTGATCTTAGTCGACACTCGTAATGATTATGAAGTGCAAGTAGGCACATTTAAAAATGCGATAAACCCTCAAACAGAAAGTTTCCGTGAATTCCCTGACTATGTGAAAACGCACCTTGACCCTGAAAAAAACAAAAAAGTAGCTATGTTTTGCACAGGTGGTATTCGGTGTGAGAAATCGACAGCCTATTTAAAAGAACAGGGATTTGAAGAGGTTTATCACCTTGAAGGTGGCATCTTAAAATACCTTGAAGAAGTCCCCGAACAAGAAACACTGTGGCAAGGTGAATGTTTTGTGTTTGATGAACGTGTCACCGTTAACCATAGTCTTGAAAAAGGTAACTATGATCAATGTAATGCCTGTCGTATGCCGATCACAGAGCAAGATAAGCTCAGTGAACATTACGAACATGGTGTCAGTTGCCCACATTGTTTTGATAAATCTAGCGAGGCTCAAAAAGCCCGTTTTAAAGAACGTGAAAAGCAAATGCGTCTCGCTGAACAACGAGGTGAAGTTCATATTGGTGCTGACACCGCTATGACTATTGCTGCACATCGTGCTGAGAAACAACAAATTCGTGAGAATATGCGTCAGGCCTCACTTAAAAAACGACATAAATAAGTAAATTGCAATGCTGAAATATGCTTGGGCATTATGGTTTGTTTGTACTAGCTTAATCTGCCCGATTAGTTATGCCCAGCAACAACAAGCTGCTATTGCAACAGCTCATCCCCTAGCAACACAAGCTGGTTTTGATATATTAAACCGAGGCGGTAATGCCTTTGATGCCGCGGTTGCGATCAGTGCCGCTTTAGCTGTGGTTGAACCAACAGGTTCTGGTTTAGGTGGCGGTGGATTTTGGTTGATCCATCGTGCCAGCGATGGTTTTGAAACCATGATTGATGGTCGAGAATCAGCACCCTCACATGCTGAGCGTGACATGTTTCTAGATCAGCATGGTCAGTTTGATAACGCTACATCACTTAATGGGCCTCTAGCGGCGGCTATTCCCGGTGTTCCTGCTGCACTGGATTATATTGCCCAACATTACGGTCAATTACCCTTAACAACATCACTTGCACCTGCCATCCACTATGCTGAGAATGGCTTTCAAATCGGTGAACATTATCGAAAACTAGCCAAATTTCGCTTAAATGCACTTTCAAATTCTGCTGCTGCAAAGGCAATATTTTTAAAAGATAATACCGTTCCTGAACAAGATCATATTCTGATTCAAACTGATTTAGCCAACACATTACGGCAGCTTGCCAAATTAGGCTCTGATGGTTTTTACAAAGGTGATATTGCCCAAAAATTAGTCTCTGGCGTGCAACAACAAGGTGGTATTTGGACACTAGATGATCTTGCCAATTACACCGTTAAACTACGCCAACCTATTAAAGGCAGTTATCAAGGCTATACCATTACATCTTCAGCCTTGCCATCATCTGGAGGCATCGTATTACTGTCGATGCTTAATCAACTTGAACAACTGCCACTGGCTGATGCTGATCCTATTCAACGAAAACATCTTATTACTGAGGTAATGCGTCGCGCCTATTATGATCGAAGTCGTTATTTGGGTGATTCGGACTTTATATCCGTCCCGGTCACGAAGTTAATATCCAAAACATACGGTGCCGAACTTAGCTCATCCATTGATCTACACCATGCCTCAGATAACACCTTATTTACAGAACACGCTGAACAAAGCAAAGGCAAAGACACCACTCATTTTTCCGTCATAGACCAATATGGCAACCGTGTTTCTGCAACCTTAAGTATTAATTACCCATTTGGTTCAGGCTTTGTACCAGCAGGAACTGGCGTGTTGTTAAATGATGAAATGGATGATTTTTCTGCCAAGGCTGGCGTTGAAAATGTCTATGGTTTACTTGGTACTTCAGCTAACGCAATTGCAGCCAATAAGCGACCTTTATCCAGTATGACGCCAACATTTGTTGAAAATGATAAACAGATGATGATCATTGGCACACCCGGAGGCAGTCGCATCATCACGATGGTATTACTTGGGATCTTGGATTTTATTGATGGTCGTTCGATTGGTGATATTGTTGCTGCTCCTCGCTTCCATCATCAATATTCACCGAATGTTATCCAAGTTGAGGCAAGCGGCTTTTCTACTGATGAATTAACACAACTTAAGCAATATGGGCATCAGATAAAACAGCTCAATCGCCAATATGGCAATATGCAAGTTGTTATTTTCAACAAAGATACCCTGCAATTATCTGCTGCCAGTG
>JBFIJJ010000058.1:0-13917 GCA_041600795.1 Methylophagaceae bacterium
GGGTCGATAACGACAATTTTGAGGGCTGGATTATTTTTTCTTGCTTGATTAATACGTTGGAATACAACTGGATGACACCATGCTGTATTCGATCCTTCGATAACGATTAAGTCCGTAGTTTCTAAATCTTCATAACTACATGGCACTGAATCTGAACCAAACGCACGCTTATAACCAGCAACAGCCGATGACATGCATAAGCGCGAGTTCGTATCAATATTAGCGCTACCAATGAAACCTTTCATTAGTTTGTTAGCAACATAATAGTCTTCAGTTAATAACTGACCCGATACATAAAAAGCGACTGAATCAGGACCATATTGATCCATCACTTTTTTAAAGCCATCAGCAACTTTATCTAACGCTTGGTCCCATGACACTCGCTCGCCAGCAATACTTGGATATAACAAACGATTATCTAAGCTAACCGTATCACCTAAAGCTGAACCTTTTGAACAAAGCCGACCAAAGTTGGCTGGATGTGTGGTATCGCCTTTGATTACAACACTACCGTCTGGCTGTGGTGATGCTAATACACCACATCCAACGCCACAATAAGGGCAGGTAGTTGAAATAGTTTGTGCTTTAGTCATGTACTAATTGTTCCTATGCAGCATCGTGATGATGTTTGCCAAATACTAAGGTTTCTCGCATCTCAGATATATCAGTTTGTTCAGCAAGTAATGAGAAATACCAATTGCCATCAATCGTGTCACCATAGAGAACAACACCAACAATCACATTATCTCGAACAACTATTTTCTTATAGATATGTTTGGCAGGATCTTTGAAAATTAACGCTTGTGTTGTTTCATCACCGTTAAATTCACCAGCAGAAAATAGATTAATGCCTGTCACTTTTAATTTTGTCGACGTGACAGAGCTAATATATTTGGCTTGTGCCATATTCGCTAAATGATTAGCACAGACTTTTGCTTGTTCATAAAGTGGTGCAACTAGACCAAAGGTTTGATTTCGATGTTGTACACATTCACCTACGGCATAGATATTAGGCGAAAATGTTTTCAAGGTATCATCGACAAGTATACCTCTTTCACATTGAATACCACTTGCTTGAGCAACAGCGATATTAGGACGAATACCTGCGGCAACGACAACTAGATCAGCATCTATTTCTGAGCCATCTGTGAAACGCACTTTCTCAACACGATCCTGACCAATAAATTCAGCAGTATCGTAATCCATAAGAAAATGGATGCCCTTGTCTTCTAATTCACTACGCATCATATCGGATGCTGTCTGATCCAATTGCATATTCATCAAGATATAACCACGATGAACAACCGTAACATCCATACCTTGAATCATTAGACCATTAGCCGCTTCAAGCCCTAGAAGACCACCACCAATAACAACCGCTTTTTTATGTGTTTTGGCGGTTTCGATCATAGTTGTGACATCACTTATGTCACGAAAGCTGATAACACCATCTAAATCATTGCCGGGAATAGGCAACATAAAAGGTACAGAACCGGTAGCGATCACTAATTTATCATAGCTAGCACTAGTGCCATCTTCAGCAATGACTTGTTGTTGAGCGCAATCAATTTCAACGATAGTTTTACTCGTGTATAGCGTGATGTCATTATCTTGATACCACTGGAGGTCATGAAGAATAATATCATCAATTTTTTTATCTCCAGCAAGCACAGGAGACAACATAATCCGATTGTAATTACCATGTGGTTCAGCACCAAATACAGTGATGTCGTATTTGTCTGGGGCGACTTTTAATAACTCATCGACAGTTCTCATGCCTGCCATGCCGTTACCAATAAGTACTAGTTTTTCTTTCATTATCACAACGTTCTCAGAATCTATACTCTATTGGCACAAGCGTCGTTGCCATTACCAATAGCTAAAATGGAATTCAAGAAACCAGTTGATAAGAGAGTGTCTCCGTTATCAAATCTGTTACTGTAAACCTAATTATTGACCACTTAAATCGCTAACGTTGCGACAGTCGTCATTCAAGTTGATGTTACTGTTAAATATATAATTTACCTTCAGCAACCATGACAGCTTCACCCCCTATCCGTAGTGCCAATTCTTCCTTACCTTTATGATCCATTTCAACATTCAATACACTTCGACGATTTTTATCATCACCACGGTCAACAGCAAAGGTATGGGTACCAAGCTGAGTAAAATCAAATGAACATAAATAAGATGCAAATGCCGGGATAGCACTACCTACGGGTGGATCTTCATGCACACCGATATTAGGACCTAATAATCGTGCATTAAAATTAGCATCTCTATACGGTGTTTTAGGTGAAAATAACAACACTTCCAAAGCTGCAGTCAATGGTGCAGACGAATGATTCCAAGCTTCATAATTAAATTTAGCTTTACGAACGGTTTCATAATTCCACACAGGAACAACTAAATATGGGAAACCACATGATACTAAGCGTGTGGAATATTTCTTTTTATCAATTTCATCTGGTGAAATTGATAAAAACTCTGCTAATTCTATGTCTGATGGTGCATAACGATCTATCACCGACGTCACTTTAGTCGAGAACTGAACAAAACTAGGTTTACCGTCAACTGCCGTGACATTAACATCAATTTCACCGACATTTTGGGTGAAGGTAAGCGGTGTAATATCTTCTTGTAACTCAACTTCACCGCAGTGTGCTAAAACAAATGCTGTAGCAATAATAGGGTGACCAGCAAAATCAATTTCAGCTAATGGTGAAAAAATTCGCATTCGTCGGTTTTTATTATCTTTCTTGGGATTGGATACAAATACCGTTTCAGACAAATTCATTTCACTGGCAATTGATGCCATTTGTTCCGTCGTAAGATCATCAGCGTGAGGAAAAACCGCGATTTGAGCACCTGAAAATATTTTATTGGTGAACACATCGGCAACATAGTAACTCAGACTCATTTAGCAGCTCCATTCAGGTTTACTTCTACTCTGTCAGCTTTAATACGCACACCATAAGCTTCAACAGAGATAGTTTCATCTTCTAAACAAACACCTGTTTCAAGACTGAAATGCTGTTTGTAGATAGGTGAAGATACCATTGGAACTCCTTTTATATCGCCAATCAAACCTCTTGAAAGCACATTGATATGGCTAAATGGGTCGTAATTATTAATAGCATAAATTGCATTGTCTTCTGGCATATAAAAAAGTGCAACTTGCTTTTCTTCGACTAGTGCACATACACCCGCGTTTGGTTCTAAGTCTTCAACACTGCAGACATCTATCCACTGCCCCATTATGCCTTCTCCGCTAATAACAATTGACGTTCCTCTAAATTAGCAGGACGTATTTGTCCTCGCTCCTCTACGAATAAGATATTTTCATCCGTTTTGTCACTGTTTACAAAATGACGGAAACGTTTGAGTTTACTTTCATCTTCAATGGTTGTTTTCCATTCACATTGATAAGTCTCAACCACATGCTGCATTTGAGCTTCTAACTGATCGTTGATCGATAATTTATCATCAATCACCACTGATTTTAGATAATCAAGACCACCTTCCATGTTTTCCATCCATACTGACGTACGTTGTAGTCTGTCAGCAGTACGAACATAGAACGACAAGATTCGATCGATATATTTAATTAAGGTTTCTTTATCTAAGTTAGTCGCAAATAAGTCTGCATGGCGAGGTTTCATACCACCATTACCACACACATATAAGTTCCAACCACCTTCTACTGCGATAACACCAATATCTTTGCTTTGTGCTTCGGCACATTCACGCGTACAACCCGACACAGCGAATTTAATCTTATGTGGTGCACGTAGACCTTTATAGCGGTTTTCAAGCTCAACGGCTAAACCAACACTGTCATGAACACCAAAACGGCACCATGTGCTACCAACACATGATTTAACAGTACGTAATGATTTACCGTAGGCATGTCCACTTTCAAAACCAGCATCAATCAACTCTTTCCAGATATGTGGTAATTGATCAACGCGAGCGCCAAACAAATCGACACGCTGGCCGCCAGTTACTTTGGTATAAAGTTTGTATTTTTTAGCCACTTGACCAAGTGCAATCAACATATCTGGTGAGACTTCACCACCGGTCATACGTGGCACGACAGAATAGGTACCATCTTTTTGTGTGTTTGCTAAGAAACGATCGTTGGTGTCTTGCAGACCAACATGCTCGTTTTTGAGTACATATTCATTCCAGTATGAAGCAAGCGCTGAACCAACGGCTTGTTTACAAATTTCACAGCCTTTGCCTTTACCGTGTTTTTTAATTAACTCACCAAAGGTTTTGATTTCTTCAACCATAATAATGTTAAATAAATCTTGGCGTGTATAAGCAAAATGCTCACAGATATCCGTGTTAACTTCAATACCGGCTTTGGTCAATTCACAGTCTAAAACTGATTTCAATAATGCGTTACAACCACCACAACCCGTACCTGCTTTGGTGGCATCTTTAAGTGCGCCGATTGTTGTACAGCCAGACTCAATACTGGCACAGACATCACCTTTTGATACGTCATAACACGAACAAATTTGGGCACTGGCTGGCAATGCATCGGGGCCTAAACCAACAGACTCATCTGAACGTGCAGGTAGAATCAGTGAATCAGGGTTTGCAGGTAGATCAATTTCATTGAGGTAGTACTGAGATAAAATCGGATAGCCTGAAGCATCACCAACTAACACCGCACCTAGGAGTTTTTTATTGTCTGAACTCACTACCAGACGTTTGTATATGCCATCAACACCGTTTTGATAGGTGTAAATCAATGCACCTTCAGCACTGGCATGAGGGTCACCGATACTGGCCACATCGACACCATTTAATTTCAGTTTGGTGCTCATATCAGCACCTTTAAATGTATCTGAACCACCAGCTAATTGATTGACCACTGTACGTGCCATTGAATAACCTGGTGCAACCAATCCAAAGATTTGATCGTTCCAAGAAGCACACTCACCAATCGCATAAATATCGTTATCTGACGTTAAGCAGTTATCATCAATAATGACACCACCACGATCGGCAATTTTAAGGCCAGCAGCAGCAGCAAGCTCGTCACGTGGACGAATACCTGCTGAGTAAATAATCATGTCTGTTTCAAGTTCACCGCCATCAGCAAAAATCATTTTGTGTTTGCAGGTATCACCATCAACAATACGCACCGTGTTTTTACTGGTTAAAACAGTAATGCCTAAATCTTCAATTTTTTTCTTAAGTAAATCAGCACCACCATCATCAAGTTGAGCCGCCATCAAACGCGGTGCGAACTGAACAACGACTGTATCTAATTTGAGATCTTGCAACGCTTTAGATGCTTCTAAACCAAGTAAACCACCACCAACGACAACACCAACTTTAGATTTAGTCGCAGCCACTTTCATGTCGTCCAAATCAGCAATCGTACGATAAGGAATACATTGGTCACGATCATTACCAGGAATTGGTGGCACAAACGCGCTAGAACCCGTTGCTAAAACAAGTTTGTCATAGGCAATTGTTTTACCTTTCTCAGAAGTAACTGTTTTATTAGCACGATCAATAGATACAACTTTGTCTGCAACATGAAAGGTAATATCATTGTTTTCAAAAAAACCCAGCTCAACTAATGATAGTTCGTCAGCAGATTTACCCGAAAAATATTCACTAAGATGAACCCTATCATAGGCAGCTAATGGCTCTTCACAGAAAGTAATGACGTGATAGTTATCTTTAACTTCACTCGCCATTAAACTTACAAGGAAGTTTTGGCCTACCATGCCGTTCCCAACTACGACTAGCGTTTCTTTGTTACTCATTAAAACCTCAATTATGTGCAATTTTTAACGTATTACGGCATGGTAAGCACAAGTCATGCCAATATAGTATGTCATTGATATTAGAAAACTTACTCACTGAGTACCGCTCATGGTACAACAACTACCAACCACAAACGCACCAATTAGGTGCACTTACTTTGGTTAATGGTGCATAAATAACGGATTATTAAACCCTACTTTTAAACAGAGAGGTAGTGTTAAGTTATGAGAATATATACATATATTTTTTATGGTTAATACTTTCCAAGCTAATTGATCACCACTTTTTATACGGACTTCACCGATATATCAATATCTACATTTAACGCTTAACTGCTTCTTTATCATGAACATAAAGACAGCATCTAATACGCTAATCTCATGCAAAACACACTTAAATTTGAGCATAAATTTTATGAAATTTGACCGATTAATAGTTCTGTATTGTTCTGCCACGGTATAGTTATTGCTATTCAAGGCTATCGTTTAAAGTTAAGCCAAAGCATTATGACTAATACCGACATAACAGCATTTTTGAGCAAACACCGCCTGCCAACAAGTTATAGCGTCCTGGTAGACCAATGGTTTATGCCGCTTGCAGCAGATATTTACGCGCACCAAAACAAAGCAAAATCAACGCTCATTATTGGTATCAATGGCGCTCAAGGTTCGGGTAAAAGCACACTAACGGATTTACTTGTGTTTTTATTAAAACAACACTTTAAGCTTAATGCCATCGGGCTATCCATTGATGACTTTTACTTAACAAAACAACAACGACAACAACTCGCAATTGAGGTTCACCCACTGATGATTACACGAGGTGTCCCCGGTAGTCATGATATTGAACTAGCCACCGACACCATTACTAAATTAGTTAGCGGACAGGTTAATGTGGCCATCCCTCGTTTTGATAAAGCCAGTGATGATAGATATCCCAATGAACACTGGGATATCGTCACAGATAAAGTCGATGTTGTTATTTTGGAAGGTTGGTGTGTTGGTGCTCAAGCGCAATCTCCCCAACAACTAACTGAGCCAATCAATACGCTAGAATCGGAACATGATCCAAAAGCTATCTGGCGACAGTATGTTAATCAAAAACTAAGCGAAGACTACCCTGCTTTATTTGATCTGATTGATTTATGGATCATGTTAAAAGCACCGTCATTTGAGTGTGTATACGCATGGCGATTAGAACAAGAACAGAAGTTACGTGACACCTTACATGGTGACAATGCTACGATGAACGATGAGCAAATTGCCTTTTTCATCCAGCATTACCAACGCCTTACCGAAAACATCTTAAACACATTGCCCGATAAAGTAGATTACCTATTTGAGCTTAATACCGATAGAAAAATAGTCCGCTCATCTGTGCGAAAGGAATCATAAAACACAATGACAGATCCAATACATTTTCTTATATTCACAGATATGGATGGTTCTTTACTCGATCACTACACCTATACGTTTGAGCCAGCTAAACCATTATTATTGAAGCTTGAACAGCTCACTATTCCTGTCATCCCGGTATCAAGTAAAACCAAAGCTGAATTACAGCACATACAACATGAATTAAATAACACCCATCCTTTCATTATTGAAAATGGCGCTGCGATTTATATTCCTAAACAGTATTTTCAACAGCAACCCGATGATACATTTGAGGACGGCGACTTTTGGGTTAAAGCCTTTGTTGAACCACGCGAAACATGGCAAAGAATCATTGCTGAACTGTCTGACGAGTTTGGTAATAGTTTCAAAACATTTGAACAAATTGGAATTGACGGCATTATTGAGATGACGCAACTAGACCATGATGCTGCCGTCAGAGCATCACAACGCCAGTTTGGTGAACCTGTCGCATGGTATGGCAGCGAACATCAGAAACAAAAGTTTATCCAGGCATTAACTAAAGCTGGAGCCCATGTGCTTCATGGCGGGCGATTTATGCATGTCTCAGGTGAGTGTAATAAAGGCTTGGCGTTAAAGTGGCTAGCTGAGCAATATCAATTATTTAACAAACAATCCTCATTTATAACTATTGCTGCTGGTGATAGTCACAATGATCAGGCAATGCTCGAACAAGCCGATGAAACACTGATTATTCGCTCACCTGTGCACAAACCACCAGCAATTACAAAACAACATAAGGTGTATATATCTGATGCTATGGGGCCTGAAGGTTGGGTCGAAGGCATCACACACATTCTTTCATCACATCACATATTAAAACAAACCCACTAGGGGAATTTATGGCTGACTTTCACCAGAATGGCATCATTACAACGCTACACAATCTAACAAACCGACATTTGGCTGATATGGAATCAGACCTTGTTTCATATAGCAAACTACGTCCTATGGGCTTATTGCTTCCTTCTTTATTCTCTGAACTTGAAGGTGAAGCATTACCCAATATCGTTCAACATCTTAAAGCAGTACCTTACCTATCTGAAATTGTGATTGGGCTTGATCGTGCTGATCAAGAACAATATAAACATGCTTTATCGTTCTTTTCTGAACTACCTCAACACCACCGTATTTTGTGGAATGATGGGCCACGTCTAAAAGCATTAGATGCTGAATTACAAGCACTAGACCTAGCACCTAAAGAAATGGGTAAAGGCCGTAATGTTTGGTATTGCATGGGGTATATTTTAGCTTCGGGTAAAGCAGAGTCCATTGCCCTGCATGACTGTGACATTGTGACTTATAACAGCGAACTGCTTGCTCGTCTTATCTACCCGGTCGCTAACCCAATGTTCAATTATGAATTTTGCAAAGGCTATTATTCTCGTGTGTCTGAAGGCAAATTGAATGGTCGCGTCAATCGTTTATTGGTTACGCCATTATTACGCGCCTTAAAGGGCGTGATTGGTGAGAATGACTATTTGAATTATATGGATAGTTTCCGTTATGCCCTTTCCGGCGAATTTTCATTTAGACGTGATGTATTAAATGATATTCGTATTCCTAGTGATTGGGGGCTTGAAATTGGTGTGCTGTCAGAAATGCATCGCAACTATGCCAATAACCGCTTATGTCAGGTTGATATTGCTCAGATTTATGATCACAAACATCAAGACATCTCATTAGAAGATCGTCATGCTGGTTTATCAAAAATGTCGATTGATATATCTAAAGCATTATTTCGTAAATTAGCAACTAAAGGCCAAGTTTTCTCGACAGAAACATTCCGAACACTCAAAGCAACCTATTTCCGCATAGCGCTCGACTTTGTTGAAACCTATCGCAATGATGCCATTATGAATGGTTTAACCGTTGATATTCATCAAGAAGAAGAAGCCGTTGAAATGTTTGCCAAAAATATTATGGATGCAGGACGAGAATTCTTGGATACACCAATGGAAGTCCCCTTCATACCAAGCTGGAACCGTGTACAAAGTGCAATGCCGGATATCCTAGAACGTCTTTATCAAGCTGTCGAAGAAGACAATGCAGAATTTTCATCTTAATTCTTTGGAAGCATTATGAAACCAACACCAGAACAATTAGATCTGCTTAATCTAAAAGTGACACACCATTTAGAATCCATCTATGACTCTGTGCCGCCAAAACAACCATTATCAGAATTAGCAGATGAACTTATCACTATGATGGGGTTATCTGACGATTACCATGATGTACAACCTCATCAAAATTGTTGGGATCAAACCGATATTGCCATGATTACCTATGGCAATAGCATTCTAAAAGATGGGCAAGCACCGCTTGAAACCTTGCATGATTTTTTGAACACTTATCTTGCCGATACCATCAATAGTGTTCATATACTGCCTTTCTTCCCCTATTGTTCTGATGATGGCTTTGCCGTCATGGATTATTACCAAGTCAATCCATCAGTGGGTAATTGGCAACAAATTCAAGCTATTGCCAGTGAATATCGGCTGATGGCTGATTTGGTGATCAATCATTGCTCTAGCAGCAGTGAGTGGTTTAAAAATTTTCAAAAAGGCGAAGGTTACGGCCACGATTATTTTTATACAACATCAAAAGATGCCCCAATATCACAGGTGGTTAGACCAAGAACCTCACCGTTGTTACGTGAAACTGAAACCGTAAATGGCACCCAATATGTCTGGTGCACGTTCAGTCATGAACAAGTTGACTTTGACTTTAGAAATACAGCTGTACTCAAAGAATTTATTAAGATTATTCGTCACTATCTTGATAATGGTGTACGGATATTTCGTCTTGATGCCGTTGCTTTTTTATGGAAAAAACTCGGCACAAATTGTTTGAACCTACCTGAAACCCATGAAGTTGTTCGTTTGATGCGAACCTTAATCGAACACAGTCAACCTGACGCCGTTATCATCACCGAAACCAATATTCCTAATCGAGAAAACTTAAGTTATTTTGGCAATGCCAACGAAGCACATTCTATTTATAACTTCTCACTACCACCATTATTGGTCAACACACTGATTACCGGCAGTTGTCGTTATCTAAAACAATGGCTGATGAGTATGCCTCCTGCTCAACATGGCACAACCTATTTTAATTTCATTGCCTCACATGATGGCATTGGTCTTCGCCCTGCCGAGGGCCTATTAAGTGACGCTGAAATCGCATCATTCATTAGCACCATGCAAACTTTCGGTGGGCAAATTTCTTGGCGTGCGGGTGAAAATGGCGTTAGAAAACCCTATGAAGTTAATATCGCTTTATTTGATGCACTGCAAGGTACAACTGCTGGCCCCGATCAATTTGGTCTCGAGCGATTTATTTGTGCACATGCCATTATGTTGGCCCTAGAAGGTATACCTGCTTTTTATATTCACAGTCTAACCGCCACTAGCAATGATTATGATCGCTTTGCCCGAACAGAACAAAATCGCGCCATCAACCGTCATCAATGGGATTATGATGTCTTGAAAAACATGCTGGCTGATCGCAACACCCAGCATCATAAAGTCTATCAACAACTGAAAAAATTAATCAAAATTCGTCGCAACAATAAAGCATTTCATCCGAATGCAACACAGTTCACCCTACATATGTCTGAACAACTGTTTGGGTTCTGGCGACAAAGTATGGATCGACGTGAAAGTGTATTCTGCATCTATAACATCAGCAATAAACCACAATCGTTGTTGATGTCAGATCTTAATTTGATTGTCACTGATAGCTGGCACGACCTAATATCCGGTCAACGATATGATGAAACCTATGACGTTCTGGAACTAGACCCTTATCAAGTCCTATGGGTAAGCAATAGCTAGGTTAACGATTTGGAATGAACTAACTCGATTAGCTGAGCACTGCCTCGTCCTAACTGACTCCATGAGTCTTCGCTGGTCAGGCAAGCTAAGCTAGTCGGTTGCATAATGAGAGAATAATCTACTTCAGGACAAAGGTACTCAACCAGATTTTCCAAGCCTGGATTATGTCCAATTAGCAAGATGCTAGAAAAGCGATGTGTATATTCAGCTAATACCGCCAGTAATTCCTCCCGACTGGCATTATATATTTCAGGGTGTTGAATTATTTGATTGGGCTCAAAATCAAGGACATCGGCAACAATGGCGGCAGTTTGCATTGTTCGTTGTGATGGTGAACAAATAATAAGTTCTGGAACACAGGCATTATCTAACATCCAAAGCGCAATTAACGCGGCATGACGTCGGCCTTTATCTGTCAATTCACGTTCAAAATCAGGGCATGAATACCCATCCGACGCTTTGCCATGTCTCAAAACAAAAAGTTTATTTATTTGTTTCATATCATGTCCTAGCCTAAAGCATGAAATTATGACTATTTTAGAACACGAACTTATTGACCAAATGACGCAACTCGTTCGACAAACTAATTAACTGTTCGCTAGCCCTTTCTGTTTCCAATGCACCTTCAGCAACTGTCGCAGAAATCGTATTAATCGAAGCCATATTACGATTACTCTCATCTGCCACACCACGTTGCCGTTCAGCCACTTGAGCAATACTTTCGCTCATCTGGCTAATTTCAGTCACAGCATCATTTATGTCACGAAGACGCTGACTAGTCAATGTTGCCTTATCAATACTATCAACAGCCTGCTTACGTCCACTTGCCATTACAGCAACAGATTTACGTGAATCACTCTTGAAAATATCCATCATTTCACTAATTTCTTTAGTAGCCGTTTCTGTTCTTCCAGCCAGAGTTCTAACCTCATCAGCAACCACGGCGAAACCACGACCCTGCTCACCTGCTCTCGCCGCTTCAATAGCAGCATTTAATGCTAATAAATTAGTTTGCTCTGAAATACCTTTAATGACATCTAAAATGGTATTGATATTTTCACTGGCTTGCTCTAATTCAGAAATAGTCTGCGAAGCACTGTTTACCTCATTATCTAAAATATTTAATGAATCAATCGTCTCTTGCATTAAGGTGCTACTTTCAACAGTTTGGCTATTCACATGACGTGCTTTTTCTGTTGCTGACACGGTATGACTGGCTACATCGTTCACCAACGATGTTAACTCTTGCATAATAGCTGTCACTTCTTGTGTGCCGGCTTGTTGCTGTTCGACCCCAGTGTTGGTTTGTTCAGCAATTTGTGACGTACGTTTAGCTGTTTCTTCAAGCAACTGACTGGCTTGTGAAATTTGTCCAACCGTATGCTGAAACATCTCTAACATATGATTAAATGCCTTACTGACACTACCAATCTCATCATCAGACTTAACATCAATACGACGCGTTAAATTTGCATCACTGCGAATCTTCTCGATTGAGTTTCGAAGATATTCAATCGGATTATTAACAACATGTTTCAACACCAGAGCCATTAGAAACATGCCAAAGACAAAAATAGTTGCATTAATAGCGATCGTAACCCACATTGCGTGATCAACATTACGATCCATATCAGCAAGTGAATAATCCACCCGCACAGCACCTAATACTGTATTTTCAGGCACCATATGGCATTGAAGACAATTAGAACCACGGGTATTAGTCGTTGCCCTAACTGGCTCAACAACTGAAAGCACGCGACCATTTTCACCATTCGTAACCCATAACTGCTGTTCGCCAGAAATACCTTTCTTATCTTGTGGGTCTACCGGTAACTCATCATCAAAGCCAGGACCAAATTGTTGTGCAACGGCATCAGAACGCATTAAACGAAGTGTGGTTACTTCTGGTTCCAACAACATCTTGTCACGAATGATTTTTCTATTGGCAATGGTGCCCGTCAACATCATCGTATTCAGATTATCGAGATAATTATAGGCAGTCTGTGTCGCTTGCTGCTCAGCAATTCCCAGCATCTGCGCTTTCTGTCGGTTTGAAGAAAACAGCGTTGAAATAGATAAAGCAACCAAATAAATGATTGCCATCGTTAATAACACCCTAAATTTTATTGACGTGTTTTGCAGATTTGTAAACACTATTTTTCTCCAACGTTAGTTTGGCAAAGCACTCTAGTTAAGCTGCCAAACTTGTTATTTCAGTATCTGATAAACCACCAGCCAGACATCATCCATTTATAGGGTTTACTATGCTTCCGTCACGATACATGTTTAATTTATATTGAACTAAGCAATAACCTTACCAGCAATATCAGAATTACGTAGATGATTCGATCTCCCATAAGCCCATGACACCTTTATATAAGGGCTTATAAGGCTTTCCTTGTTCAAGCTCCCCAGCAAATAGTATTAAATTAAATGCCAGAGACCCTTTCGAATTCATCTCATCTTCTAATTCAAGGCATGGTTTTGCCTCTAAAAATCAAAGAGTAAACAATCTTGCCACTAAGTGACATGATCCGGATCATTATATTGTTCATATCCATGGGATAGTTGGAGAATAACAATAGCTCCTGTTGCCACAACAACCAGACTACTTTTTAGTTATAGCGTGTCATTTCACTAACTTGCTATGCTTAATGCCATGACAACTAAAACTGAACACACAACACAAGACATAAAACTACTGCAACTAAACTGGGTTGAGGCTCAAGCATTGGCAAAACCGATACGCACCAGCGTATTTATTGAAGAACAGCACGTTGCCGAAGCAGAAGAATGGGATGATGAAGATAGCACCGCACTTCATATCATCGTCATTAAAAATGGCGAAGCAGTTGCCACCGCAAGACTGACAC
>JBFIJJ010000059.1:0-13547 GCA_041600795.1 Methylophagaceae bacterium
ATGATAACTGGCATATTCTTATCTAATGGCTGGCTTCTGAAATGATTATCCATTTCATGACCACCATCAAGCATACGTGCAAAATTATCAAATCCTACATAAAGTGCAATTGGTAGTCCGATCGCGCTCCATAGTGAATAACGACCACCTACCCAATCCCAAATTTCAAACATATTATTGGTATCAATACCAAATTCCGAAACCGCTTCTGCATTCGTTGATACAGCCACAAAATGTTTGGCAACATCTTGTTGTTGTCCTGCTTTCAAGAACCATGTCCGTGCTGATTGAGCATTAGTCAACGTTTCTTGAGTAGTAAATGTTTTTGATGCTACAACAAACAGTGTCGTTTCAGGATTTAGTTTTTCTAAAGCGGTACTAAGATCGGTACCATCGACATTTGACACAAAATGCACATTGATACCGTCGATTCCATAGGGTTCAAGAGCATCACAAATCATTGCCGGGCCAAGATCTGATCCACCAATACCAATATTAACGATATCTACAATTTTTTTACCGCTAAAGCCTAGCCATTCACCATTGTGCACTTTGTCACTAAAGTCTTTCATTTGTGCCAGTACACGATTGACATCAAGCATCACGTCTTTGCCATCAACCATGATTGGTGTATTAGATCGGTTCCGTAATGCGATATGTAATACAGCACGACCTTCAGTGTTATTGATTTCCTGCCCAGTAAACATGCGCTCAATCCAATTGGGCATATCAACGGCTTTCGCTAAAGAAATCAATTTTTCCATTGTTTCTTTAGTCATACGATTTTTAGAATAATCTAAAAACAAATCACCAGACTTAAGTGAAAAATGTTCGGCGCGGTCAGAATCCAACACAAACTGTTCACGCATCGACAAGTATTTTAAATCCGAATAGTGACGAACTAATGATTGCCATTCAGGCATATTTAAAGGAGTCATAGTTTTCTTCTGTAATTATTGTTGTAGATAGTCAGCTAATGCATCCCAAGCGATAGTTTCCTGTTCGCCTGTTGCCATTGTCTTTACACCAATGACTTGTTTTGTAATTTCATCTTCACCCAAAATAAGTGTCCAACGTGCGCCACTTCTATCCGCACGTTTAAATTGGTTTTTAAAACTACCACCACCACAATGGGTAATCAACTTTATATTAGGAATTTGATCGCGTAACTGTTCCGCTAATATCAATGATTGTTTTGCTGCCAGCTCTCCCACAGCCACAAGATAGACATCAACACCTGCAATAGGTGGTAATGCATCTGTTGCTTCAAGTAAGGCAATTAAACGTTCCAAACCAATAGCAAAGCCTATAGCAGTAGCCTCTCGACCGCCCAATTGTGCAACTAAACCATCATATCGTCCGCCAGCACAGACAGTACCTTGGGAGCCTAAATGCGTCGTTACCCACTCAAATACAGTTTTACCGTAATAATCTAAGCCACGTACTAATCGAGGATTAATCTCGTAACTAATTCCTGCAGTGTCTAATGTTTGGCATAAGGCAGCAAAATCATTCTTTGATTCATCATCAAGATGTTCAAGCAATTTAGGCGCCGCTTCATTTAATGCCTGCATTGCAGGATTTTTACTGTCTAATATTCGAAGTGGATTGCTATAAAGTCTACGCTGACTATCTTCGTCTAAGGCTTCTTTATGTGCTTCAAAATAACTAACTAATGTATCTCTGTATGCTAAACGCGCTTCAGTAGAACCTAATGAGTTAATTTGCAGTGTGACACCTGTTAAACCTAGCCGTTTCCATAATCGCGCTGTCATCAAAATCATTTCAGCATCGATATCAGGCCCACTAAAGCCATAAGCTTCAACACCAATTTGATGAAATTGACGATAACGTCCTTTTTGAGGACGTTCATGACGGAACATCGGCCCCATATACCATAGGCGTTGTGTTTGATTGAGCATACCATTTTGCATAGCTGCGCGCACACAACCCGCCGTTCCTTCGGGACGTAAGGTCAAATTGTCGCCATTGCGATCAGCAAAGGTATACATTTCTTTTTCAACAATATCGGTAACTTCACCAATAGAACGAGAAAATAACTCGGTTTTTTCTACAATTGGAAAACGAATTTCTTGGTAACCATAGCCTGTCAGCACATCTTTTAATGTTGCTTCAACTGCCTGCCAATAGGGTGTTACATCCGGGAGAATGTCATTCATTCCCCGAATTGAACGGATAATATCTGCCACGCTTAACTTATGTCCTTTATCGGAATGATAGTTTGTGATTTAGTTTGTTGCTGACGCGCGATACGTTGACGAATTTCTCTTTCCAATTCATCTA
This sequence comes from Methylophagaceae bacterium, assembly GCA_041600795.1. GTDB lineage: Bacteria > Pseudomonadota > Gammaproteobacteria > Nitrosococcales > Methylophagaceae. The sequence goes on from JBFIJJ010000059.1 coordinate 2,305, forward strand.
CTAAGGCCTCATTTTCAACTTTATGGTGAGGTTTACCATCAACATAAAGTAAATTTGGTTCGCCGCCAGTTAAACCAATTGCTGCTTCTTTCGCTTCGCCCGGACCATTTACCACACAGCCAATCACTGCAACATCCATAGGTTCTAGAATATCTTCTAGACGACTTTCTAGAGCATTGACGGTAGAGATAACATCAAACTGCTGGCGTGAACAGGATGGACAGGCAATCAAGTTAATGCCTTTATTCCGTATGCGAAGACTTTTCAAAATATCAAATCCAACTCGAATTTCTTCGACAGGATCTGCAGCTAGCGACACTCGAATGGTATCGCCAATGCCTTCAGACAACAGCATGCCTAAACCGATAGCAGATTTCACTGAACCAGAACGTAACCCACCCGCTTCTGTGATACCAAGATGTAACGGTTGCTCTATCTGTCTGGCGAGTTTGCGATAAGCATGAACCGTCATAAATACATCTGATGCCTTCAAACTTAACTTGAATTCAGGGTAATTTAAACGATCCAATATATCGATATGACGCATAGCTGATTCCACCAGCGCATCTGGTGTTGGCTCACCATATTTCTTTTGCAAATCTTTCTCTAATGATCCGGCATTCACTCCAACACGAATTGGTATGCCATGATCGCGAGCACTATCTATAACCGCTCGAACCCTATCTTCACGCCCAATATTGCCTGGATTGATTCTTAAACAATCGACACCCAGCTCAGCAACACGCAACGCTATCTTATAATCAAAGTGAATGTCTGCAACCAAGGGTATAGAAACCTGCTGTTTTATCTTACCAAAGGCTTCTGCTGCGTCCATTGTCGGCACAGAAACACGGACAATATCTGCACCAACGTTTTGCAGCGCCTTAATTTGAGCAACGGTAGCTGCAACATCACACGTTTCCGTATTAGTCATGCTCTGTACCGCAATAGGCGCATCACCACCTACAGGTACATTCCCGACCATAATCTGACGGGATTTTCTTCTAACAATTGGTGATGAAGACATCAATTCAACTCCAGTTCTTTGTTCAAATCTGCTTTTGATGAATCAAAAGAAGAAGCTGGCGAAGACGAAGTATTTTTGACTGTTGAGTTTAGTAACGGTTCAACGACGCTAGAAGCGAAGCCGCTACTCTTTTGTCTTTCTAAAAATTGGCTTAATTGCGACACAACATCACTTGTATCCGAATCAGATTGTGATCGTTGCCATTGTTGATATGCAAACCAGGTTGCAGCAATAACCGCAATCACTAATATTAGTTGTAACCAAGGAAAACGAGCACGTTTTGGTTCAAACATCCGTGGCGCAGTACTAGCGCTATCAGTAGTTTTATAGTCAAGATTGAACACAGCTAACATCTCATGTTCCGGCAAGCCCAAGAATTTGACATAGCTTAGAAAATAACCGCGAGCATAAGCTCTGCCATGGAGTTTTTCCCACTTTTCGGCTTCCAGATTAATAATAGTTTCTTGAGTCAATCTTAGTTGGGCTGCGATTTCACCCACAGTCATTTTTTTTGCTTCACGCGCCAACTTTAGCTGTTCGCCGACTGATACTGTCGGCTCTTTGATTGCTATTTCTTCGTCATGCAGGTCAGACATAATTAGTATTGCCCCTTTTTAGCTTGTAGCGCCTCATCTGAATCAGGGAATCGTGATCTTAACAATAAGATATAACTTGAAACTGCATTTTGATCATCCAGTTTATTCTCTGTTTTTATTGCTAACAATAAAGCTTGTGGACTCCATTGCGAAGCCGTCTGATAACGTTCGATATAGGCTTTTGCTTGCAGATAGTCTTGTTGTTGGTAACTTATTTGTGCCATTTGCAGTAAAGATTTACTCAATGTTGGTTCTTTCTGCAACGCTTTTCTAAAGAAGGTTTCAGCACGTTCCATATCAGGTTTACGGCTGGCACACATTCCCGCGTTCTCTAAAGCAAGAGCTGCGCTATTGTATAAAGGATTTTTGACCGCGGTTAAGAAGCGCTCTTCCGCCTCGTCATAGCGTCCTTGTTGACATAAAAATACACCAAAATTATTTTGTGCTTCTGAATAATCTGGTGCACGTTGAACCGCTTCTTTAAAGTGCTTTTCAGCCTTATCATTTTCGCCTAAGCGTTGATATAGCAATGCAATAGTATTATGAGCACTTGGTAAATTAGGATCTTGCTGCAAGGCCTTTTGCAATTTTTCTAATGCGATTTCATAGTCACCACGTTGCAGATAATTTAATCCAAGACGCATGTTAATTTCAGCAGCTTTAGGATCAGGGGCGGCATAGGTAGTGGGACGTGAACCATTAGCAGCACAGCCAGTCATTATCACTGTTAATAAGATCAAGAAAGTTCTGAAACATACCTTTTTCATCGTATAACTAATGCCTCCGCTTCTGCTATCCGTTGTGTTCGACGTGTGCGGTCTTGAACTTCACCAGCTAACTGACCGCATGCTGCAACAATATCATCACCACGTGTTTTACGTATTGTCGCAACAAAACCGGCATCTACCAATTGTTTTTTGAATCGTGCCATCACTGGCTTTGAAGAACAGCGATAAGGTGTTTTAGGAAATGGATTGAATGGAATCAAATTAATCTTAGTGGGTAACCCTTTTAAGATGCGCATCAAATCACGTGCATCTTGTTCTGAATCATTAATCCCTTCCAATAAAACATATTCAACTGTGATATGGCGTTTTTGTTGGGCGCCCTCCACATAACGTTTACAAGCAGCTAACAATTCCGCAATTGGATATTTATCATTAAGTGGAATAATTTCACTGCGTAGACGATCATTCGCAGCATGCAATGAAATCGCTAGACTGACGTGACAATCTTCACGCAATTTATCGATCATAGGCACCATACCTGACGTGCTCAATGTCAATCTACGCCATGAAATTCCGTAGGCCAGATCATCACGCATCAGATTCATCGCAGCAATCACGTTGTTATAATTAGCTAAGGGCTCGCCCATACCCATCATGACAACATTGGTAACAACACGTTTACCTTTAGGATCTTTACCCAAATATTCGTTAGCCAACCATAATTGACCAATAATTTCACTGGCGTCTAAATTACGGTTGAAACCTTGTTGCGCTGTCGAACAAAACGTGCAGGCTAACGCACAACCTACTTGTGATGAAACACATAAAGTACCGCGGTCATCCTCAGGTATATAAACTGTTTCGATGGAGTTGCCACATGAAAGACGGATAATCCACTTACGTGTGCCATCTTTCGACATATATTCTTGTAATACTTCGGGCAGTTTTACTTCTGCCTTTTCTGATAATTTTTGACGTAAGTCTTTACTGAAATTTGTCATTTCCGCAAAGTCCGTCACGCGATATTGATGCATCCATTGCATCAACTGACGCGCACGGAACGGCTTTTCTCCAATGTCGGAAAAAAACGTTTCAAGACCATTAAGGTCTAATCCTAAGAGATTCGTACGCATCATAATGTCAGTTAATTTTTGGTCTATTTATCGAGTGCGAGCACACAATTGATCTTCAGTGAAGAAGTACGCGATTTCACGTGCAGCACTTTCTACAGAATCAGAACCGTGAACGGCATTTTCATCAATGCTTTGTGCAAAATCAGCGCGGATTGTGCCAGCATCAGCATCAGCAGGGTTTGTTGCACCCATTAAGTCACGATTTTTTAAAACTGCGCCTTCGCCTTCTAACACTTGAACCATCACTGGACCAGATGTCATAAAACTAACAAGTGCACCAAAGAAAGGACGTTCTTTATGCTCCGCATAAAAACCTTCGGCTTGTTCTTGTGTTAAATGAATCATGCGCGCAGCAACGATTTTTAAACCCGCTTTTTCGAAGCGAGAATAAATATCACCAATTACATTTTTTGCTACTGCATCTGGTTTAATGATTGAAATTGTACGTTCAATTGCCATTATTGTTCCTTAGTTAAAAAGTTGAGTTAAACTCATCTATTTTAGCATCTTATGGCTGTAGTGATAGCACTACGATAGAATTAATATTTAAACCCAACTATGTGAGTTATAAATCATGGCTAGATTGTCTTTAAATCACAGGTCCAACAAACGATGAATTCACCATTCGAACGTATTGGTCTCTACATCCGTAAAGATGACCCTGTCATGGAAAATGCTGTGCTTGAAACAACACAGTTTCTGCGCTCAAAGTCATTAACACTATTTGTTAATGAACCTTTGGCTTTTCTTCCTGAATTACAGGTTATTTCTATTAGTGACTTTCCTACACATTGTGATTTAGCAATAGCAATCGGTGGTGACGGTACATTGTTATCAGCGTCACGCGCACTTGCTGGTTCTGAACTGCCCTTAGTTGGAATTAATCTGGGTCGTTTGGGGTTCTTAGCTGATGTTACCTTGGTCAAGCTTGATCAACAATTATCACGAATTTTAGCCGGTGAATATCGCGAAGATACGCGATTTCTGATGCAAGCAACCGTTCATAATTCAGGTCAGTTTGCTGGTAAAGCAATGAATGATGTTGTAATTCACTCACATCAAAGCTTGCATATGATTGAGTTTGAAACCTATATCAATGGCCGCTTTCTTAACAGTCAAAGAGCAGATGGTTTAGTAATTGCTACACCTACAGGTTCAACTGCTTATGCCATGTCTGCAGGCGGCCCCATATTAGATGTCAATTTAGATGCATTAGTTTTGGCTTCAGTCTGCCCCCATACACTTAGCAATCGCCCGGTAGTTATTGCGGCTGATAGTGTCATTGATATTATTGTTAGTGAAAATAATACGGGTACAGCCATGGTGACGTGCGATGGTCGACCAGGGCTTATTTTGAAACCTGGTGATACTGTACGAATAGAACGTCATCCTAGCAGAATCAAATTATTGCATTTAGAAGATCACGACCATTATTCAATTTTACGTGCCAAACTTGAGTGGGGAAGAAAGCTAACATGCTAAGCAATTTAAGTGTTCGTCATCTTGCCGTTGTTGAAGATATTGAATTGTCATTTAACCAAGGAATGACCTCTTTAACTGGTGAAACAGGTGCAGGTAAATCTATCCTAGTTGATGCTTTAGGCCTCGTACTTGGCGATCGTGCTGATTCAAACATGGTGCGATACGGGTGTGAACGTGCCGAAATTGAAGCGAGCTTTAATATTGATGCAAATGATAGTTTACGTGCATGGTTAGTCGAAGAAGAATTAGATGATGATGATCAATGCCAGCTTAGAAGAACCATTTCCCGCGATGGTCGTTCTCAGGCATATATAAACGGCAGAAAAGTCCCGCTTACTCTGCTTCGTGCAGTAAGTGAACGTACGATTGATATTCATGGTCAACATGCCCATCAATCCTTAATTAGAGCAGAAACACAACGTGAACTGCTCGATACTGTTGCTAAAACCAAACCTTTATTAGAGCAATTGCATGAGGCCTATCAAACGTGGCAACAATTACAAACTGAATTAAATTCATTACAACAACACGCTCACGATCAAACTGCTCGCTTAGAGTTACTCAAATATCAACAATCAGAATTAGAGCCATTGGATCTAAGTGAGCAAAATATTCGACAATTGATTGAAGATCAACAACAGCTGGCCCACGCATCTCAACTAATCAATGCCGCAGAGTCTGGGCTCCACCAACTCTATGAACAAGAAGTCGGTTGCGCATATGACCTTGTTAGTAGCGTATTATCCCGAATAGAGAAATTACGCGATATAGAACCTAAATTTAACAATGTTATTGAAAGCTTGAACTCAGCTATTGTTCATTTGGATGAATCTGGCAGTGAGCTTCGTCATTATCTTGAAAATACCGATCTTGATCCGACCCGACTTGATGCTATTGAATCTCAATTATCAATTTTGCATAATCTTGCACGAAAACATCATATCGAAATAGAAGATCTACCAGCGCATTATCAAAAACTATGCGATGAACTCGACAAACTCAACAATATAGACACTAAAACAATTGAACTTGAACAAGCATTATCAACACAACGTAATATCTGTATTGCTTTGTGTGAAGAACTAAGCAAACAACGCCAACAAGCGGCACAACCTTTATCGGAACAAATCACTGAAACAATTCAAAAACTGGCTATCTCAGGTGGCCGCGTCGAGTTCAAAGTGACCCCGCTTACAAATGATCGTTTTACAGAAACAGGAGCCGACTCAATTCAACTTTTAGTGAGTACTAATCCTGGGCTGGCAGCGGGTGAATTAGCCAAAGTAGCCTCAGGAGGTGAGCTAGCTCGTATTAGTCTTGCCATTCAAGTTGTTACAGCAGGGACACGTAGTGTACCAACACTCGTATTTGATGAAGTTGATGTTGGTATTGGTGGTGGTGTCGCAGAAATTGTTGGGCAACATTTGAGAAAATTAGGCTCAACACAACAAGTGATTTGTATCACTCACTTACCGCAAGTTGCGGCTCAAGCACACCAACAAATTCAAGTGACTAAAAAACAACGCAATGACAGTACCCACATTGAACTAACCAGCTTGGATAGAACGCAACGTATTGAAGAAATTGCACGTATGCTAGGTGGCGTTATGTTAACCGACAAAACCAGGGAACATGCACAGGAGATGCTAGAGCAAGCGCAAAATTGATTTATTCTATGACTGACAGTTGCGACAGATGCCGTAGATGTAAAGACTATGATCTGTCATTTGGAAACCCTTTTCAGCTGCAATCGCACGTTGACGTTGTTCAATTACTTCATCAATGAATTCTTCTATCTGATTACATCTGACACATAACAAATGGTCATGATGCGACCCATCTTCTAATTCAAAAACAGCATGACCGCCTTCGATGCTTAATCGCGACACAAGGCCTGCGCCTTCAAATTGTGTTAATACACGATACACTGTCGCTAAGCCAATTTCTTCGCCCATTTCTAACAGCGCTTTATAGACATCTTCGGCGCTCATATGGCGCTGTTCTGCCGATTCAAGTATCTCTAGTACCTTAAGTCTAGGTAGAGTTACTTTTAAGCCTGCTTTTCTTAAATCCTGACTTTCCATAATTGATGCCTCGTCGAAATCGAGTGATTAGCGTATCATCGCACTCTGGTAAATTAATACAGACAGTAAATATAAATGAAAACCTTTCTCATTTACACCTTTTCGATCTTTCTACTATTAATTAGTGCATGTAGCAAAGACAAAATTCCTGGCGTTTATCGCATTGATATTCAGCAAGGTAACGATGTTACGCAAGAAATGTTAAATAAGCTCAAGCCAGACATGTCTAAGAGCCAAGTGGCCTACATTATGGGTACACCGCTAGTTATCGACACATTTCATCCGGATCGTTGGGACTATATTTATAGTTTCCATCCAGGAAATGGCAAGCGCGAACAACGCCGGATAACGTTGTTTTTTGTTGAAGACAAATTAGACCATATTGAAGGTGATACGCGCACCGTTGCCCGTGAGGACATTGACCAAACAGAACGTGCTGACAAAAACGTTGTGGTACCACTCAACGAGAAAAAAACTGGTTTATTCCAAGGCTTAATGAATAGTATTGGACTAGGTGATGACGAACCTGACGTTATTAAAACTGATGAAACTCAAACCCCAGAACCGACTAAAGAAACCAGCGAGCAATCAGTTAAATAAATAAGAGCTAGCCCAAAATAATTTGGGCTCGTTTTTTTATTGTTGTTATTCTGCTGATACAGGTTGAAAGGAACCTGTTTTTGAATTGAAGGCAAATAGCTCTCCTGCTGCAATATCAAAATACCATCCATGTAGACTCAATGTGCCATTTTCGACACGTTCACGTATACATGAAAATGTCATGAGATTTGCTAACGATTGTAGAATTGCACGCTGCTCACACGCCTTAATCTGCTCTTCTTTCGACGCATTCGACAAGGTATGTTTAACCCACTCTTTGGCAGTATTTGCAATTGATACCCACGCATGAATAAATTGCGATCTCACCGTACCATCATCTTCCCAAAGCGCTTTGATACCACCACAGTTTGCATGTCCCATGATGATGATATTTTCGACTTCAAGGCCATTAACAGCAAACTCTAGCGCCGCACTAGTACCATGATAATGACCACCGCTTTCACATGGTGGAACTAAATTGGCCACATTTCGCACGATGAAAAGATCTCCAGGATCACAACTAGTCAAAATAGCCGGATCTACGCGAGAATCACAGCATGCGATCATCAAGGTCTTGGCTGGTTGCCCATCTTTCATACTTTGATATAAGTGATTATCATCACCAAAGTACTGTTGTTGGAAACGTTTAAAGCCATCTAATAATTTTGTTGTGCTTGCCATATTTATACTCAAACTTTAATTAAAGGATTACATTAAATTCTTTTTTTAACCTAAATTATCTGAGAAGCGCTCTCTATTCTCCCCACCCAGGCAAATGATTTTTTAATTCAGAGAGATTAAGTAGATAAATCTATAGAAAGATTATAGTTTGTTTCTATGAAATTTCACCTGATTAATTGCAATCGCCAAACTGACTGAGACGATAAATCTAGTCAATTTGACGAGTGCACAGGTCTAACGGCATTATTCTCGGTTAACAATATTGAATCAATACCAACTCGGCTATTCAATTATTTTTAACATCAAAATGGTTCTTAATTATTAGCTTCATACCATTTTTTTTGGGCGGAACGTGCTACTTCGGTATTCGCTTCATACCATTTTTTCTTGATATTTTTAGTTCTGATAAGTTCTATATTCGCTTCATACCATTTTTTCTTAGCATCATAATGTGGATCAGCGGTCATATTAGCTTCATACCATGGCATTGACGTGCTTTTGATTTGGTTTTTATTAGCCTCGTACCATTTAGCTTGGCTAGCACGCGCAATCTCCAGATTTTCCTGAAACCATTTTTTCTTAGCATCGGCATGAGGATCAACATGCATATTAGCCTCATACCATGGAATAGGTTTTTGATTAGCGTTATACCACTTAGCTTGGTTAGCACGTGCAACTTCTAGGTTGGCTTGATACCATTTTTTCTTGGCATCGGCATGAGGATCAACATGCATATTAGCCTCATACCATGGAATAGATTTGCTAGTATCAGTTTGTTGATTAGCGAGATACCATTTAGCGCGATTCGCGCGCACTGATGCAACCGCTGCTTTAAGATTTGCTTCGTACCATTTCTTCTTGGTAGCTAAATGTTGTTCAGCATTCGCTTTGTACCATGGTGTGCCTGATGTATCTGCAGGAAGATTATTTGCTTCATACCAAGGTGTATCAGAGGTTTTAGTCGCGGGTACTGTATTGGCCTGATACCACTTTTTACGACTTTCTCTTGCTGTTTTAAGGTTTGCTTCGTACCACTTTGCTTTTATATCAATTGTTGCACTCATACCTTTCTCCTCTCATTTTCATATGCTTTTTAATTTCGATATTACATGAGTTTCGAACAACATCACAAGAAGAATAGTAGCTAAAATTAAAGAATCACTCAAAACAATGCTTCTCAGCCTTGACTTGTTGAAGCATGCTAATTTGTTGTTCAATCAGCAATGTTCGTCGTTGTTCTTTTTCCTCGACTAATGATGAGTAACCTAAATAAACAAAGCCAAATAAGCCTTTAATTACTGGTACGCTGTCAAACATAATGAATGCAGTAGCTAGTTGGTTGGCCTCATCATGATAAAACTCCGGTTTGTAACTATAACGATACGGATGCAAATAGCGAATATTGCTGTCGAGATCGACACAGCTCATTTGTCTAATATCGTCAGTAGCATCAACTATCGGTGGCTCAAAATAAATAGGTTCGGTTGGAACTGGCGGTAAGATTACTGCATTTGTAATTGAACCCAGCAATTGGCTCGTGACTAAAAATAGTGTGATTAGATATCGTTTCATCTTTATTCTGACCGTAGTTACAAAATGATTTAACCTTTATATCGACCTACAAAATAGATTCTAAAGTTGCGCATTTAGTCATCTTCGTCAGAATGTGGATCTTTTTCATGTTTATGAACATCAACCCAGTGTTGAATTTGATCCATAACCTTGTGATTAAGTGTTCCCTCAGGGTAGTTTCCATCTTGATCCAGCTCGCCGAGCTCAAGACCAGTAAGAATAGTCATTGCTTGGTCAACTGTCTCTATTGCATAAATATGGAATTGTCCATGTTCAACCGCCTCTATCACATCGTGTCTTAGCATTAGATGTTGCACATTATCTTGCGGAATAATCACCCCTTGCTCACCGGTAAAGTTAAGATGGCGGCAGACATCATAAAACCCTTCTATTTTTTCATTGACACCGCCAATTGCTTGAACATAACCATGCTGATTCATAGAACCAGTGATCGCAATTGATTGATTAATAGGAACCTCTGCTATTGCTGAGAGCAATACACATAGTTCGGCGACGGTAGCACTATCACCATCGACCTCCCCATAACTTTGTTCAAACACCAAACTTGCTGTCATTGATAAGGTCGTATTTCTGGCATATTTTGCCCCAAGATAGCCATTCATAATCATCACACCTTTAGAATGAATATCCCCTCCCAACTCAACTTCACGTTCGATATCAAGAATATCACCCTCGCCATAGCGGCAATTTGCTGTTAATCGTGATGGTTGACCAAAACTATAATCACCTGCGGATAAGACTGAAATAGCATTAATTTGTCCTACTGTTGCACCTGTTACCGCGATACGAATGGTGGAGCGTTTAATTTGCTCGTACAATTCATTTTGCATGCGATTAAGTCTTGAAATACGACTTTGTATTGCCTGTTGCACATGTTGCTCGGTTACTAATTTTGCGCCATGTTTTTTTGCCCAATAGCTTGATTCTCTTAGCAAGTCAGTCATGTTGCCTTGATGTAAAGATAGCTTTGATGCATCTTCAACTTCACGTGCACTATGTTCAATGATGCGAGCAACGGCTTGTTTGTTTAGATGGAGTAATCCCTCAGCCTGAATAGTCGTTGTTAGCAATCGAGCATAAAGAAGGTGGTTGTCGTCATTTCTGACCATTTCTTCTTCAAAATCAGCAATGATTTTAAACAACTCAGCAAACTCAGGATCGAGTTGGTGTAATTGGTAATAAAGGTTACGGTCTCCAAGCAAGATAATTTTTAGATCTAGCGGGATAGGTTCAGGCTCTAGTGACACTGTCGCAACCAAACTGTACATACGCTCTAAAGTATCAAAACGAACTTCTTTGGCATGTAAGGCACGTTTTAA
>JBFIJJ010000060.1:0-13375 GCA_041600795.1 Methylophagaceae bacterium
GATAAGCTGAATAATTGTTAACGGTTCGATATTGGGCTCTTTATCAAATAATAAACGCCCACCTTGGTCATAGACATCAACTTTACGAACACCCAAGGCTTTGGCCTTGAAACGTATTTCATGGATTGCAAATAAGGTTTGTACTTGCTCGGGTAATAGACCAAAGCGATCAATCATTTCCACTTGTAATTCACGTAGCGCTTCACTATCGGCAGCAGCAGAAATGCGTTTATATAACACCAAACGTGTATGAACATCAGGCAGATAATCGGTCGGAATCAATGCTGGCACATGCAGGTCGATTTCCACAAAATGGCGATCGGTCATGTTTAAGCTAGGTTCCTTACCTGACTTGAGTGCATTAACTGCACGTTCCAATAATTCGTTATACAGGGTGAAGCCAATCTCTTGCATTTGGCCACTTTGTTCATCACCGAGCAATTCACCTGCACCACGAATTTCCATATCATGTGTAGCTAAAGTGAAACCCGCACCTAAATCTTCGATTGATTCAATTGCTTCCAAACGTTTGATAGCATCTTTGGTCATGGCTTTTTGAGGTGGTACGATCAAATAAGCATAAGCACGATGATGTGAACGACCGACCCGACCACGAATTTGATAAAGCTGAGCTAAACCAAGTTTGTCAGCACGATCAATAAAGATCGTATTAGCAGAGGGAATATCAATACCGGTTTCAATAATGGTCGTGCAGACTAAAACATTGAAACGCTGGTGATAAAAATCGAGCATCACTTGCTCAAGTTCTCGTTCACGCATTTGACCATGGGCGATGGTAACCTTAGCTTCTGGCACGATCATCTCAATTTCACGGGCAACGCGATCGATATCATCCACTTTGTTATGGAGGAAATAGACTTGACCACCACGTTTAATTTCACGCAACATACCTTCACGGATATTTTCTGCATTCCATTGTTGTACAAAGGTTTTGATGGCTAAACGGCGTGCTGGTGGCGTCGCAATGATAGATAGATCACGGATACCCGAAATCGACATATTAAGCGTACGAGGTATTGGTGTTGCGGTTAAGGTCAATACATCAATTTCAGCTCTAAACTTTTTGATTTGTTCTTTTTGGGTGACACCAAAACGGTGTTCTTCATCAAGAATAAATAAACCTAGACGTTTTGGATTAATATCTTGTTGCAGTAATTTATGGGTGCCGATAATGATATCGGCAGTGCCATCGACCATGGCATCCTTAACTGCATCAAGTTGTTTCTTGCTACGGAAACGTGACATCACTTCTATATGCACTGGCCAATCAGCAAAACGATCTTTGAAATTTTCGTAATGTTGCTGCGCCAATAATGTTGTTGGCACTAATACCATGACTTGCTTGCCGGCTTGTGTTGCTAAAAATGCTGCTCGCATCGCAACTTCAGTTTTACCAAAGCCGACATCACCACAGACCAAACGATCCATCGGTTTATCTGATGTCATATCTTCAATGACTGCATCAATCGCATCTTGTTGATCGGGTGTGGTTTCAAATGGGAAGGCTGCAATAAAAGCAGCATATTGTTCATCAGGATCGGTAATTGGTGGTTTTTTATGGGCTGCGCGTTGGGCATAAATATCAAGTAATTCAGCTGCAACATCACGTACTTTTTCGGCCGCTTTACGACGCGCTTTTTCCCATTGGCCTGAACCAAGTTTATGTAAGGGGGCCAGTTCAGGTGCAGCACCTGAATAACGACTGATTAAATCTAAAGCAGCAACAGGTACATATAATTTGTCACCTTTGGCATATTCGAGTGTGACATATTCAGTGGTGACATCACCGACATCAAGTGTTTGTAAACCAAGATAGCGACCAACACCATGATCTTCATGCACGACAGCATCACCAATAGTCAGCTCAGCAAGGTTGCGAATAATGGCATCGGAATCGCGTTTTTTACGGCTGCGTCGACGCCGTTGCATGACTTGTTGGCCAAATAATTGGGTTTCGGCAACAACAGCAAGTTTGCTTTCAGGTAATAACAGGCCATGTTCGAGTGGGGCGATAGTGATACCAAGACTATCTTTGCCTGCTAGGAATTCGTCCCAATTTGTATATTTTTTGGGTTGAACACCATTTTCGCCAAGTAATTCTAATAAGGTTTCACGTCGGCCTGCCGTTTCAGCAGCAAACAAAATACGTCCATCAAACTCAGAGATAAATTGAATTAAGGCTTCACACGATTTTTCTTGACGAGCGTTAAGTGTTAATTGCGGCGGCAACTGCGTACGATAATTCAGCTTGCCAGCACCTTGTTCTAATTCAAATGTTTGAGCATTGAGTCGGGCGTATTGCTTAAACGTGGCAAATAGCTCTTCAACCGGAATAAACATATCATTTGGTGCGAGCAGAGGACGCTCATTATCGACTTTATGTTGCTGATAACGAGCGTTAATTTCTTGCCAAAAGCTATCAGCAGCATGATGGGAGTCATTGATATTGACCAGTAAGGTGTTGTCTGGCAAATAATCAATCAGGCTGTTGGTGTGTTCTAGAAATAAAGGCAAGTAATATTCAATACCACCAGGCATATTGCCTTCGCTGACTTCACGATAAACATGACTGCGTTGCGGGTCGCCAGAGAACGTTTCACGAAATTTCTGGCGGAATAACTTAATGCTATCTTCAGTAACGGGGAACTCGCGCGCAGGTAAGAGCTGTATTGAGGTGATGGTATCAATAGAACGTTGTGTTTCAGGGTCAAAAGTCCGTAAGGTATCAACTTCATCATCAAATAAATCAATACGATAAGGGTGTTTGCTACCCATTGGGAATAAATCAACAATGGCGCCACGTACTGCAAATTCACCATGTTCCATTACTTGTGATACATAACGGTAGCCAGCACGTTCGAGTCTGGTTCGCCAGGCTTCAATATCGAATTGATCACCTGTTTTTAATAATAAGGTATTGCCTTCAAGAAAGGTGCGTGGTGCCAGTCGATGCATGATGGTTGAAATAGGTACCATCAAAATGCCGCGTTTGAAATCAGGTAGCTGGCGCAGTGTATCTAAACGCTCTGAAACAATATCTTGGTGGGGTGAAAAGGTGTCGTATGGCAAGGTTTCCCAATCGGGAAAATGTAATATCGGTAGTTTGTTTTGGCCGAAATAAAAGCGCGCTTCAAGCTCTAAGCGATGTGCTGTTGCCGTATCATCGGTAATAACTAATAACGGGCCATCATATTCCTGAGCTGCTTTAGCAAGTAGTAATCCTTGTGCACTGCCATAGAGCTGTCCAGCACGCAGTTGTGCCGTTACAGTTTGGGGAAGTTTAGGGTGTAATAGGTTCGCTACGTGGGTAGTTGCCATGACGCATTAATTTCAATTTATAACAAAGCGGAACATTTTCCCACAAACAAGCAATAGAGTTACAATTAAATGGTATTGTACTGCAGTGTTCGGCGCCTTCCGTGGCTTAGATTTATTCCCTATGATTATTGTGTGATAATACGTCGACCTTAGTTGATGCAGTTGAATATGGAGAGCGTAATGAAGCGTATTGAAAATGTTGTGTTATTAAAAGTGATTGGTAGTTGCGAATTATTGGCAGCAATCGCGATGTTCTATTTTTATAGTGATGAAGTGCCAGCATTAATTGGTGCGGTTCTATTACTAGGCTTTGCTATAAATAGTTTTTATCAAGCTCACAAATGCTATCAACGTCAGTACACCCCTAAAAAAGAGGACTAAGCAGGGCAAAACGAGTCTAATTATCATTAGTATGTACCTTGATTGGCTCCTTTATTTTTTTAGACACAATAGACCCTAGTTTTTAAATTATGACCGAACAATCAAGCCAATCAACTCAAGATGGATTTGATTCATCGGCGTTTCTCAAAACATTAACGCACCGGCCTGGTGTCTATCAGATGATTGATAGCACTAATACCGTCATTTATGTTGGTAAGGCCAAAAACCTAAAAAAACGTGTATCAAGTTATTTCCGAAAAACCGGATTAACCTCAAAAACACGGGTGATGGTTGCTCAAATCAGTCGTATTGAAATCAGTGTCACCCATACTGAAAACGAAGCATTAATTCTTGAAAATAATCTGATCAAGGAGTTTATGCCTCGCTATAACATTCTGTTACGCGATGACAAAACCTATCCTTATTTATATATATCAGGCCATAAATTCCCTAGATTAAGTTTGCATCGTGGCAGCAAACGCAAAGTTGGCAAATATTTCGGGCCGTATCCTAGTGCAGGCGCTGTTCGGGAAAGTTTAAATCTGTTGCAAAAGTTATTTCCTGTTCGGCAATGTGATGATACCTACTATCAGAATCGTTCACGTCCTTGTTTGCAATATCA
This sequence comes from Methylophagaceae bacterium, assembly GCA_041600795.1. GTDB lineage: Bacteria > Pseudomonadota > Gammaproteobacteria > Nitrosococcales > Methylophagaceae. The sequence continues at coordinate 4,343 of JBFIJJ010000060.1, forward strand.
AATCAAACGTTGCACCGCACCTTGTGTGGGCTTGATTTCTGAACAAGACTATCAAAAAGATATCCAACATACGATTTTGTTTTTGGAAGGTAAAAATCAACAGGTCATGGATGAGCTTTCTGAACAAATGCAACAAGCCTCTTCAGAATTAGATTTTGAAAAAGCGGCATTTATTAGAGACAAAATTATTAGCCTACGACGGGTGCAAGAACGTCAATATGTTAGCTCTGAACATGGCGATCTTGACGTGCTGGCAGTTAAAATTGCCGATGGTATTGCGGTAGTTGAAGTTTGTTTTATACGTGGTGGACGCAACTTGGGAAATAAAAGCTATTTCCCCAAAGGTTCAGCTGATAGCACACCAGAAGAACTGCTATCAGCATTTATTCCACAATATTATTTAGGTAAAGATGTTCCCGTTGAAATATTACTTAGCCATAAGCCTGAGGATCTTGAATTATTACAAGATGTTCTAAAAACAGAATCTCAACATCGTGTCTTACTGCGTTGTCCGCAACGTGGCACCAGTGTCCGTTGGATGAAAATGGCTATGACTAATGCTGATATCAGTTTGGCTCAACGCCTGAGTAGTCGCTCTAATTTATTGCAACGGTTTGAAATGTTGCAACAAGCACTTAATTTAGACGAAATGCCCAAACGCTTAGAATGTTTTGATATTAGTCATAGCAGTGGTGAGAGAACTGTAGCCTCATGTGTTGTGTTTGGATTGGAAGGTGCGATAAAAAGCGATTATCGCAAGTTTAATATTGAAGGTATTACTCCCGGCGATGATTATGCTGCGATGAATCAGGCCTTAATGCGTCGTTTTACCCGATTACAAAAGGGCGAGGGCAAACGACCTGATTTATTATTAATTGATGGTGGCAAAGGTCAAATAAAAGAAGCAATAACGGTGTTAACCGAACTACAACTTGATATTGATATATTAGGTATTGCCAAAGGACCTGAACGTCGCCCAGGTGAAGAAACCTTATTCTTAGTTGGCCGTGAAGGCGAAGTCAATTTACCATCAGATTCGCCCGCTTTACATTTGCTGCAACAAGTTCGAGATGAAGCGCATCGCTTTGCTATTACCGGTCATCGTCAACGACGAGCAAAGGCACGTAAAACATCTGCGCTTGAGGATATACCAGGCATGGGCCCAAAGCGACGCCAAAAATTATTACAGCAATTTGGTGGCTTGCAGGAAGTTAAACGCGCAGGCGTTGAAAACTTAGCTCAGGTCGATGGTATAAGTGAAGCCTTGGCACAAAAGATATACGATTTATTTCATGGTGAGAAATAAGCGACAGATGATGCTACTATTTAAGCATTCTAGAAATTTAAAGAGTGTTTCATGTTGAATTTGCCCAATATTCTTAGTTTAGTGCGAATAGCATTAATACCGGTATTAATCGGTTTATATTTTCTGCCATATCAATCAGCCACTACTTGGGCAACGATTGTGTTTGTTGTGGCATCACTCACTGATTGGTTAGATGGTTACTTAGCTCGTAGATGGGATCAAACATCACCTTTTGGTGCTTTTATCGATCCTGTTGCCGATAAATTAATTGTTGTCGTGGCATTAGTGCTAATTATTTATAAAACACCGGAACCCTACTTGTTAATACCGGTCGTAATAATTATCGCAAGAGAGATAATTATTTCTGCTCTACGTGAATGGATGGCCGCGTTAGGTGAACGAAATGCAGTCAAAGTATCAAATGTTGGTAAACTAAAAACAACCTTTCAAATGATCGCGATTGGTTGTCTAATATTCTATAAACCATTGTTTGGAATACCGGTATTTGAAGTAGGAATAGCACTGCTCTACGTTGCTGCATGGTTAACACTGAGTTCTATGATTAGTTATATGAAAGCTGCTTGGCCGTTATTGATACCTAAGGCTTGACATCAAAAAATAAGTGCCTATAATGCACATCTTTCTAAGCGGGAATAGCTCAGCTGGTAGAGCGCAACCTTGCCAAGGTTGAGGTCGCGAGTTCGAACCTCGTTTTCCGCTCCAAATTCCGAAAAGCCGTAGAATCCAGCTACGGCTTTTTAGTCTTAACACTCAAAGGCTGCGTGGCAGAGTGGTCATGCACCGGACTGCAACTCCGTTTACGCCGGTTCGATTCCGACCGCAGCCTCCATATATGACAGCTTTCTAAGCGGGAATAGCTCAGCTGGTAGAGCGCAACCTTGCCAAGGTTGAGGTCGCGAGTTCGAACCTCGTTTTCCGCTCCAGATTTCAAAAGGCCGTAGTTTAATTACTACGGCCTTTTTTGTTTTCGACACTATGGCACGGCGATATATTGAACTTAAAATTAGGTTTATTGCGTGTTATACGTAAGCAGTTTTCATCTGCAGTTGCTTGAATAATATGATGGCTTTGATGCCGATGCTAGCAATTATCCAGAGTTACATTTCAATATTGTCTTGGAGCAACAGTGTTGTTTTATTACAAGCCTCAGCTAATTCAGCTAGATTTGAACGTGCACGATCAATATCACCCTGTTGGAATATTTCAACAATGTGCAATGCTAAATTATGTATCTGTTCAATTTGGGTTTGTAATTGGCAAATAAGTTCATGGTTTAATGGTGTAATGGCAGTCAATCGTTTTAGCCATAGGCCGTGATGACAGAGAGCACGATCCATATTCGGTAAGTTTTTTAAACTATCGGTCGATGTTTCAATGCTTTTCTCAAAAACACTAACCCACTGGCTTAAGGTTAATTTGAGCAAAGCCATGTACTTTTGAGTGTCAGAGAAGTCTTTATTAGCTAATACAATCCATTGTTGATTTACGGAGTATTTTTCTAGCCATTGTGTCAGTTGTTCTGCTGGCATAGGATGAGCTATCACATAACCTTGTCCTTGATCACAGCCCATTAATATCAGTATTTCTCCATGTTGTGATGTTTCGACACCTTCAGCGATAACCTGACGGTGGAAAGAGTTGGCTAAACTAATAACGCCATCAATAATGGAGTAATCATTTGGATCGTCTAATACATCACGAACAAAACTTTGATCTATCTTAATGGTGTCGGCATCAAGGTTACGTAAGTGGGTTAGTGATGAATAACCTGTACCAAAATCATCAAGGGCAATGTGCACACCTAATTCTTGGCGACATGTTTTGATTATGTTGCTAATCGTAGATAAATTACTAAGAGAACTACTTTCTAATATTTCTAATTGAAGACAATCGGATTGAACATTGCTATGTCTTGCCAAAGCTTGTTTTAAACCACTCATAAAGTTCGGTGATTGCAAGTGGAATGAGGAAATATTGACACTGACTTCTAAATCAATATTGTGTTTATGCCAATGTTCTATTTGTTCTAACGCCGTTTCAATAACCCAATTGCCAATTTCTATTTCTAGATCTAAGCCATCAATTAAGGGTAAAAATGATAGGGGGGGTATGATGCCTTTTTCCGGATGTTCCCAACGAATCAATGCTTCTGCACCGAAGACATGGCCTGTTTTCATATTAACTTTAGGTTGGTAATAAAGGCGGAATTGATTTCTTTCTAAAGCGAGGCTGATGTCGTTGATGCGTTGTTGTTTTTCAATAATGGCCTTATCTTGCACGGCATTAAATAATTGGTAGCGATTTTTCCCGGCTAATTTAGCTTGATACATTGCTTGATCGGCATGTCTCATCAAGGTATCGAGATCGGCATTGTCATTTGGATAAAGGGTAACACCGCATGACGCGCTAATTGTTATCTTATGGCCATCAATAGTATGAGGTTGGATAAGTACATTATGAATACGATTTATTAACTGTTCGCACTCAGCTATTGAACCGAGATCGCCTAGTAGCAATACAAATTCATCGCCACCAATTCGAGCGATCGTGTCTTCATCTCGAATCTGCTTTGTGATGCTGTTTGCGATTGTGACTAATAATTGATCACCGATATCATGGCCATAGGTGTCATTAACCGGCTTAAAATCATCTAAATCAAGAAAACAAATAGCGAGAAGTGTTTGGGTACGGCTACTATGAGCAACTGCTTGTTTATACCGATCACTAAGTAATATTCGATTAGGTAGACCGGTTAATACATCATAATGTGCCATTAGCTCTAATGACTGCTGATATTCTTTGCTTTCGGTAATGTCATACAGCACGACAGGATAATCAGATTGATCATTATAATCGGCGGCTAGACTGACAAGCGCTGTTCTTTTGGTGCCATCTTTTGCGGTGATTTTGAATTCAATTGAATCTGGTATTTCCTTTGAGCTTCTAAATTTAACTAAATAATTGTGCCATTCATTTATGACTTGATCGCGGTAATCTTTTTGAGGGAAGGCTTTTTCTGACCATACATCTCTGCTCGCTATGTCATCAAGCGTATAGCCAAATGTGTCTGTAAATGCTTTATTTACATAGGTTATTTGCCTATTTTCATTGGTTAGCATATAGGCAATGGGTGAATGTTCTATTAACTGCCGAAATTTGTCATTTGCTTGATATTTATTCAAGATCGCTTTCGAATAGCTGGCAATCAATAAAAAAATGATTATCACGATAATCAGGTTGTAGAGTCTGGTCTGCCAGATAGTATCAGGCATGGCGTGCCAACCAACTTTGGGTTGCGCAATCATTTCCCATGAGCCAATTGGCAAATTAATTGATGTACTTAGGTATGATTGGTTAAACAGTGTTTTATCACCAAAAAACACTTCACCTTGTGGACCTAAACCATCTTTGCCCCGAATGGCGATATCTATCGTTAAGTCAGGATCAAATAAGCCGCTTACCTGATATAGTTTTTTAGCATCAATAACTGCAGAAATAATTCCCCAGAAAAATTTTTCTTGATTCGCGTTATTTAAGAATAAAGGAAAACGCGTAATAATTCCGATGCCACCTTGCTTTAGTTCAAGCGGGCCTGCAACAAGAATTGAATTGAATTTTATGGCACGATCAACGGTTTCAAACTGTTCTGGTGTTTTACGATAATCTAAACCGACAGCAGCTTCATTACCTTGCATTGGATACATATATTTGATGACCATATCTGGGGCGGAAGCAATGTTGCGTAATTGATTATTATCATCAAATAAATGTTTTACAGCACGTTGATAGTCTGCTGTCGATAAATTGGGGTTAAGTGCAAATAAGGCAGGAACCCCTTTTGCGATATGAATATTGTTATATAAATTTGAGGTTAATCGGTTTTCTAACGTATTCAGTTCATTTTGAGCCTTGATCTTTATGTCAGCATTGTATTTTTCAATAATCTGATTGTCGGCATAAATGAATAAGCTTATTAATGCCAGCGTGACAACGGAAAGTAAGGCATAAAATTTGAATTTTATCGACAGCATAGTCTGGCTTACGCAGTGCTTTTAAGTAACATAGTGCTAACTGTAACAGTATTATAAAAAAATAATAGTCGCTATTTAGCTCTAACAGTGGTTTTATGCAGACTCCTACTTGGATTCTGCAATCTTTTGGCTTCTGTGTTATAGACATGCCTCTAAGATTTTCTGACTTTTATTTAAATCAATATCGCCATGCTCACCAAGTTGGGTTAAACCATGCTGTTCTAGTTGTTGAATCATTTGAGGAATATCGCTCGCTGAGATCTGATATGCCTGTAAGCGAGTAGGCACTCCTAGTGATTCGAAAAATGCACGTGTTTTAGCAATTGCCATATCAATCCGACTAGCTTCATCGCCTTCGGTTATCTGCCAAACTCGTTCTGCGTATTGTAGTAATTTATCGTGTTTATGTTGACGTTGTACTTGCATCATTGTTGGTAAAATAATCGCTAAGGTCTGTGCATGATCTAGACCATGTAAGGCGGTTAATTCATGGCCTATCATGTGGGTTGCCCAGTCTTGGGGGACACCAGCACCAATGAGACCATTGAGGGCTAATGTTGCCGTCCACATAAAGTTTGCTTGTAAATCATAATCCGTAGGATTTGCAAGTAAATCAGGGCCAATTTCAATCAGGTTTAGTAACAAACCTTCAGCAAAACGATCTTGCACTTTTGCATTAACCGGATAGGTTAAATATTGCTCCATAGTGTGGGTGAACGCATCAACAACACCATTGGCTAATTGGCGCGGAGGAAGGGTATAGGCTTTAGTTGGATCAAGTACAGAAAATTGAGGAAAAACTAGGGGACTACTAAATGCCATTTTTTCATGTGTTTCGTAGCGAGTAATGACTGAGTTGGTATTCATTTCGGAGCCCGTGGCAGGCAACGTCAGTACCGAACCATAAGGTAAGGCTTGAGTTATCGATTTTGCTTTATTGACCAGAATTGTTTGCCAAGCATCATCGTCACAAAACACAGCAAGAGCCACAAATTTGGTGCCATCAATTACTGAGCCACCACCAACTGCTAATAGGTAATCAAGCTTATTTTGTTTAATTTGTGTAACTGCTTTCATCAAAGTTGCGTAACTTGGGTTTGCCTCAATGCCGCCAAATTGTTCAATATGGCGCTCACCTAATGCAGTTACTACTTCATCTAACGTGCCATGCTTTTTAGCACTTTCACCACCGTAAAGGATTAATACTCGAGCGTCAGCAGGAATATAGTCGTTAATAGCTGCAATCTGCTCGTTACCAAATAAAATACGAGTTGGGTTATAAAAGTTGAAATTATTCACTGGGATTGTCCTATGAAAAATGCGAGTCTGTTGTCAGCATTATGAATCACTATCACACCTAAATGTTGTGATTATATGAGATCACGCTAACAAAAATAACAGACGCGCTGAGACACCTGCCTATTACTATGACAAAGAACCCGCTATTCAGCTATTAAACAAAACTTTGTTTTCGGCGTTCTGATCGAAAGCGATGTTCACTTGTCGACGAAATACTATTCATTACGATACTTGGATAACGTCTGTCTTCTCCACTTCGCCTATCTTCATGGTGGCGATAGGAGCAAGTGCAGTGTTCATTCGTGCATCCATAAACAGGAAGTTGAGTGACTTCGCTAGCTAAAAATCGCTTATTCTTGAGTGGCATGACTTTATCACATGCCTTTGAGCAAACATGAATGGTCACACCATGAAAGTGAGTTGCTCGATTAGGTTTATGCTGATTTGGTTTGGTTGTAGACCTTGAAAGTTTTGAGGCGCGGTGAAAATACAACCAAACTAAACTGAGAATTATGAGTGTTGGTAATAGCCAAATATCCATACTCTCTCACTCCTTCTTAATTAATAGTCGGTATGAGCTCACAATGGGGCTATGCAAAATACAAGCATTAAAAATAACGATGCTGCATTTAGTAGAAATTATAGTCCGATATTTAAGAATTTACATCTTTTGATAGCATTGTTACTGAATGATGATTTAGATCAATATAAATAGGCTAGAATGTAAAAGAATGGTCATTTAGGCGTGATAAGCTTACTTTCTATATGTATATGAATATGAAGTCGAGGATGACTCATGATAGATAAAGACACCGTTACACCATTGTCGGAAGTTGAAATCAATCAACTACATGCCTTTTGGCGAGCATGCAATTATTTATCTGCTGGCATGATTTATTTGCAAGATAATCCCTTGCTTCGAGAGCCACTCAAACCAGAACATATTAAAAACCGTTTATTGGGACATTGGGGGTCGAGTCCTGGTTTAAGTTTTATTTATATTCACATGAATCGCTTAATCAGACAGTATGATCTGAACGCTATCTTTTTGGCCGGCCCTGGACATGGTGCCCCTGGTGTATTAAGCCCTGTCTATTTGGAAGGGACTTATTCAGAAATCTATCCACTAAAAAGTGAAGATAGTGATGGCATGTTGCATTTCTTCAAAGAGTTTTCATTTCCTGGCGGAATAGGCAGCCACTGCACACCCGAAACACCGGGCTCAATTCATGAAGGCGGTGAATTAGGTTATAGCATATCGCATGCATTTGGTGCTGCATTTGATAACCCTGATCTTATTGTGACGGTCGTTGTTGGTGATGGTGAAGCTGAAACCGGACCTCTTGCAACATCATGGCATTCTAATAAATATCTTAATCCAGTTCGAGATGGGGCTGTGCTGCCAGTTTTGCATCTTAATGGATACAAAATTAACAATCCGACCTTGCTATCCCGTATATCGCATGACGAGTTGGAAAACTTATTTAAAGGTTATGGCTGGAAGCCTTATTTTGTAGAAGGTTCAGATCCAAAAGAGATGCATCAAAAAATGGCCATGGCTATGGAAGCCTGTGTCTTAGAAATTAAGCAAATTCAACAACAGGCTAGAACTAGTGATAGTTTTGAACGCCCACGTTGGCCAATGATAGTGTTACGTAGCCCTAAAGGATGGACTGGTCCAGACTTCGTCGATGGTCATAAAGTCGAAGGTTTCTGGCGAGCTCATCAAGTGCCGTTAGCAGGAGTGAAAGAAAATCCACAACATTTGAAACAACTAGAGAATTGGTTACGGAGTTATCGCCCAGATGAATTGTTTGATGATCAAGGTCGCTTAATGCCTGAATTAAAAGCACTTGCGCCATTAGGTCAGAAACGAATGAGTGCTAATTTGAATGCGAACGGTGGTTTAATTCGCAAAGCGTTGAAAATGCCAAATTTTCATGATTATGCTGTTAAAGTTAGCCAGCCTGGAACTGAACAAGTTGAAAATACACGGCCATTAGGTCAATTCTTACGTGATGTAATGAAGCTTAATGTGACAAATTTTAGGGTATTTAGTCCGGATGAAAATAGCTCGAATAAGCTCGATGATATTTATCAGGCATCTAAAAAGTTATGGTTAGCTGATTATTTGCCAGAGGATAGTGATGGCGGTGAGTTATCTCGTGATGGTCGCGTGCTGGAGATGTTGTCTGAACATACTTTAGAAGGCTGGTTAGAGGGCTATTTATTAACCGGTAGACATGGCTTTTTTTCCACCTATGAAGCCTTTGTGCATGTCATTGACTCGATGTTTAATCAGCATGCTAAATGGTTAGATATCAGCCGACATGTGTCTTGGCGAGCCCCGGTTTCCTCGCTTAATTTACTGATCAC